>JAYTOS010000080.1:0-3509 GCA_043747705.1 Bacteroidota bacterium | reverse complement strand
GTAAAATAGGTGTCTCTCTGGTGATCCAGTCCAATAAACCTGGCACTGTTTGAAAGCAAAAATGCTTCCACTCTTTCTGGGTGAAAGCACTTTGCTTTTATCTCTATATTAATATGGTTCATTATTTTTCTGAAGGATTTTTTTTACCAGCTAATAATTTTTCTACAGCGGTTTCCAGGCGGCGCAATCGTGTTTCTTCCTTTTTGGCCGCTTCTATCCAGCTTACATATTCTTTCTGGTTGATAAAAGACAGTGAACTGAAAAACTCATGCGCATCTTTATGTTTCGTAAACAATTTATTCAATTCAACCGGCGGCACCACTAACCTTTTTTCAAAATCAATACCATTGATTTCATTGCTCTTCATTTCAGAAAAAGCACGGGTACGGTTAGGGATTTTGTCTAATTTTTTAAACCGAATGGCTGTCCAAACATGATCCAATATTACCTGTCTCACACTTTCGTATTCGTTCCTGGTCAGGAATTCCCAACTGCAATCCCTGTTAAGATCGCTAACAATCTTACTGGTTGTTTTAGGATAGGCTATCCACAATTTGGTATCTTCATGCAAAGCAGGAAATACTTCTTTCAGCACATTATTCAATTGGTGCTGGCTAAGGGCAAACAATAAGGCGAAATCTACCTTTTTGCTTTTCAATAAAGGCGTTACGTTTTTTGCGTAGGTAACCTTGGCAAATTGCTTTTCAATGGTTGAAGGCAGCCCTTGTATTAAAAGGGTCTTTTCATCTTTCAACTGTAACTTTTCAAAAATCGTTTGATTTGACATGCCTAAAAGGGAATTTAGGTGATGTAATAAAGGATGGCAAAGTTAAAAAATTGTTACCAGAGTTCATAAACAAATCAAACCTATTTTGAATCCGTGGCGTTAATTCATGCCGAAACAGGATTTTTAACCAACATATACTATTTTTTTATACTTTGTTTATAGTAGTTCTGGACCGTTTCGTCCATGATTTCGGTTAATTTGTTAAGACGTTCCCCGTAAACAGGGTGGGCAGACAGTAATTCCGGTTCCTGAGCAGTATGACTAAACCTGGCCATCCGTCCCCAAAAAACAAGGGCCTCCCTTGGGTTATAACCCGCCAGTCCGCAAAAAATCAATCCGAGATTATCCGCTTCTTCCTCATCTTCTTTACTAAATGGTACCCAAATACCTGCGTTGGTACCCATTCCGTAAGCCGCCCGGAACAATTCCTTTGTATCATCAGGCCTGGTTGAAAGAGATTCTGCCAGGGGTTTACCATTCATTTTATCCTGCAAATACTGTTTCATCCTTTCATTCCCGTGCTTTATCAGCATGTGTGCCGTTGTATGACCTAATACTACTGCAAGGGAAGCTTCGCTTTGTGTAACAGGTAATAATCCGGAATAAACAGCCATTTTACCACCGGGCATACACCAGGCATTTACTTCTTTTTTGCCTATGAGTTTAATTTCCCAGGCATAGCTGCTCAATTCCGAAAGGGTCCCTTTTTTATTATGGTAATAGCTTTTAGCCGCAGCAATAATCCTGCTACCCACCCTTTGCACAAGTGCATAGTCCTTGTCTTGAGAAGAGTCCATAACCACATGTGTTGACATGAATAACTGATACTGATCCGCTGAAATAGACAAAACAATATTATCCGGAACAAGAGCTGACTTACCCCGGTCAGAAGAATTACGTTGCGATAGAGCCTGCAAGGATAATAAAGAGAATATACAAAAAAACAAACCCATTTCTTTCATAGAAAGAACAGTTAATTAAAAAAGGATTAAAACATGTGCAATTTACGCATTTGTTTCAATCCTTTTTTAGTACTTCCGGTAAGGAAAAGTTATCTGGGATGGTAATATTTCATTGCTTCCGGCATCAGGTCTTTTATTTTCTGGATACGTTGTGCATCGCTTGGGTGATCGCTAAGAAAAGCGGGTGGTTTCTGTCCGTTTCCAAGTGCTGCCATCCTTGTCCAGAAATCAACTGCTACACGTGGGTCATAACCAGCCGCAGCGGCAAAAATCAGCCCGAAATGATCTGCTTCCAGTTCCTGCTTACGCGAATTTGGTAACAAAGCCCCATACTCGGCACTTACTCCATATACAGAATTAAAAATATTAGCAGCTTGCGTATTTGTTCCCAAAGCAGCACCCGCCAGTGAACCTAACCCTTGTGCAACCATTTCCTGGCTCATTCTTTCCTTACCATGTCCTACCACCGCATGCGTAATTTCATGGCCCAATACAATGGCTAAGGCAGCTTCAGTTTGTGTTACAGCCAGGATTCCGGTATAAACCACCACTTTACCTCCCGGCATACACCAGGCATTAACCTCATTTTTGTTAACCAGGTTAAACTCCCAGTTATAATTATCTAGTGCATTTGGCATCCCATTGTCTTTGTAATATTGTTTTACTGCAACGGCTATCCTGTTACCTACTCTTTTTACCATTTCCGTATTGCTGTTATTGGCAGGAACTACAGGATTCGTATTGAGAAATTCTTTATACTGCGCAAAGGCCATGGCCTGGAGGTCGTTATCAGACACCAGATTCAATTGGCTGCGGCCTATAATGGAATTGCTAGTACAGCCATTTAATATAAAGGCAAGAACGACGAGAGAAAGTAAATTTTTCATATCAAATCATTTATTTATTCGCTGTAAAACTAAATTACCCGCACCTGGCAATTGTTACAGGATTCATGCAATGTGTTACATAATTCCAATGTTTTAATCGGTACATAAATAGAAAAGTACCTACTTAATAAACTATCAATAATGTAAGAGAAAGGTGGATGGAAGTTTTTACTGGCCTTGTTTTCTTTGCCTGCGGCGATCGCGGTATTTAAAAATAGGCACTTTGCTTTCAGTTCCCTTTAAGATGCGCCCGATATTTTTCTGATGGGTTAACACTACCATTAAAGCCACCAATACCGCGAAAATGCGATAAAGGGTTTCCTTTTCATTGAAGATGAAAAGTATAAAAATCATGAACGATACACCAGCCAAAATAGAACTGAGAGATACGAAACGGGTAAGGTACAAAACGAGTAAGAATACGCCGATACAGCAAACGGCTACCAACGGCTGGATGGCGAGTGCCATACCAAATAAAGTAGCCACGCCTTTACCGCCTTTAAAACCTGCCCATATTGGGTAAATATGTCCTATTACGGCAGCCAAACCCAGACCGATCATCAGGTTGGTCCGGTGCAGTTCGTCTTTAAGTAAATAAGGTAAAAAAATGTACAGAGATGTAGCCAGAACACCTTTGGCAATATCAACCACCATAACCACGGTGCCCCATTTAGAACCCAATACGCGAAAGGTATTGGTAGCACCTGCGTTTCCACTTCCATAGTCACGAATATCAATCCCGAATAAGGACTTACTTATCCAGACAGCCGTAGGTACAGATCCGATTAAATACGCTAATACAATGAGCAACAATTCGTTCATTGGGGGGGTGGTTGAAGTTAGAAGTAAAGATAACGATAATGATGGTAATGT
>JAYTOS010000079.1:0-3330 GCA_043747705.1 Bacteroidota bacterium | reverse complement strand
GGAAATGGGTAATGTAGGCTGGACAAATAATTTTGCTGCTGAATTCAAAAGACTGCGGGGATATGATATTACCGTTTATCTGCCTGTTTTGGCCGGCAGAGTGGTGGAGAGTGTTGAACAGTCAGACAGGTTTCTGCACGATTACCGTTTAACCATCGGCGATTGTATTGCCGAGAATCATTATCAACTATTCAGTGATCTGGCACACAAACATGGCATGGGTATTCACCCTGAATCGGGCGGTCCGCATTCTGCACCGGTAGATGCATTGCGCGTGATGGCGATCAGTGATTTTCCGCAAGGCGAATTCTGGGCTATGGCCAATACCCACAGGATAAAGGATGATGAAAGACTGGCTGTTAAACAAAGTGCTTCAGTGGCACATACCAATGGTAAAAAATTTGTAGCCGCAGAAGGGCCTACTTCTATCGGCCCGCAGTGGGAAAGGTCTCCCAAGGATCTGAAAAGTAATATTGACCGCGTATTTTGTTCAGGCGTGAACAGGATTGTGTGGCATACATTCACTTCTTCTCCCAAAGAATTTGGGCTCCCGGGGAATGAATATTTTGCCGGTACACATATGAACCCCAATGTTACCTGGTGGAAACAGGCAAAGGACTTTATCAGTTATCTTAACCGGTGTTCTTACCTGCTTTCGCAGGGATTGTTTGTTGCGGATGTATTGTATTATTACGGTGATGATGTACCGAATTTTGTTTTCCTGAAGGAAGATGTAAAGGATCTTGCTTTTGGGCATGATTGGGATAAATGTTCTAAAGATGTTCTTCTCAAAAGAGTTACGGTTAAAAACAACAAAGCATTGTTAACAGATGGGATGACCTACCGTTTACTGGTGCTACCTGCAGAAGATGCGATTGACCTTACTGTATTACGCAGACTGGAATCGTTGGTAAAACAAGGGCTTACCATCATCGCGCCGCGCCCGGTAAAAGCAACCGGCTTAACCCATTATCCGCAAAGTGACAATGAAGTGGCTGCTATCGCTTCAAAAATGTGGGGCAATGTGGATGGTGTAACCGTAAAAGAAAATCAATATGGAAAAGGGAAAGTGATCTGGGGTAAAGAGGTGAATACGGTACTGAATGAAATGAATGTCAAAACTGATTTTAGTTTTACAAGCACGCAGCCAAACACAGCACTTGATTATATACATCGTACCGGAAAAGAAACGGAGATCTATTTTGTAGCCAACCGCTTTGGAAGAAAAGGGATCAGCGATTTTGAATTTCGTTACCTGACCACGCTCCCTGATCGTTATGAGCAAACCGAATGTTCCTTCAGAGTAACGGGGATGGTTCCGGAAATATGGGATCCCATGACAGGAGAAAATACAGAAGTCATGATTTATCGTGAAGAGAATGGGCAAACGACAATACCCTTGAATTTTGAACCGGACGGATCAAAATTCATCATCTTCAGGAAAGCAGTTCCCCAAAGTCATATCGTAAAGATTGAAAAAAATGGGAAAAGTATTTTTCCTGGTAATGAATTTGCAGGAGTGGATAAACCTGCATTTACGATAACGATGCAGCATAAAAAACTATCCACTACGATATTTGAACCGGGTAAATATGTAATAACATGGTCAGGCGGGAAAACAAAAACCTATACACTTTCCAGTCCCAATCCTGTTTCTCTACTTTCCGGTAAATGGGAGATCCATTTTGATACGAAATGGGGAGGGCCTGCGCAGATAGAAACAGATTCACTTAGATCATGGACAGAATTTGAAGATAAAGGCATCCGCTATTATTCCGGTTCGGCTGTTTATAAGAAACACTTTACGGTAGCTGCCAATGAACTCAAAGAAAAGAGGGTGTTGCTTGATCTGGGTAATGTTCTCGAAATGGCATCTATCACCATCAATGGTCATAAAATGCCTGTGAAATGGAGTGCGCCATTTCAATTTGATATTTCGAATGAAGTAAAAGCGGGGGATAACCTGCTGGAAGTTGAGGTGGTAAATTTATGGCCTAACCGCCTGATTGGTGATAGTAAACTGCCAATGAGTGAGCGGCTCACAAAAACAAATATTATGAAGTATGACGGCAGTGACTCGGAAAAATATTTACGCGAATCCGGTTTATTAGGCCCGGTAAGTATCCGGTTTATTCATTTTGAAACCGGTCAATTACAAAAATGATTAATAATATAAGTAAACATGGCGAAGAATCATTTTCAATGTAAGATTGGGCTTTTTGGTATCGGCCTGGAAGCATACTGGGAACAGTTTGCCGGTTTAGAAGATCAATTGAGATCCTATTTGCAAATAGTGAATGACCGGATACTTGGATATGGGTATGAAGTGGTAAATCTGGGACTTATTGATAATGCAGAAAAAGCCATGGAAGCAGGCCATCGTTTCAGGCAGGCGGATGTAGATGTTATTTTTCTCCATGTTACAACCTATGCTTTGTCTTCCACGGTTTTAAGTGTGGTACAACGGGCAAAAGTTCCAGTGATTATACTGAACCTTTCTCCGGAAGCGACTATTGATTATGCTTCCTTTAATGCTTTGAATGATAGAAGGGCCATGACAGGTAAATGGCTGGCCTATTGTTCTGCCTGTCCTGTTCCTGAAATTGCCAATGTGTTTAAACGAGCAGGTATTCAGTTTTATGAAGTAACGGGCATGTTACATGGTGATGATGCCTGCTGGAATGAAATTCAAGAATGGGTAGAGGCTGCGGGTGTAGCCAATATCATGTCGCATAACAGGTTGGGTGCAATGGGGCATTATTATTCCGGAATGTTGGATATTTATACAGACATCACTTTACAATTGGCAACGTTTGGCGGACATGTTGAATTGATTGAAGTAGATGAATTATCGGACATCCGGAAAGATATTGCGGGAGAGGAAATTGAAAAGCGATGTCAATATTTTGAAGAGGTATTTGATATACAGCCGGACTGTAACCCTGCTGAACTCGCAGAAGCCGCCCGCACATCTCTTGCATTGGATATATTGGTTGCCAAATATGCATTAGGTTCTATCGCCTATTATTATAAAGGGACATCCGGTTCGGAGAATGAAAAGACGATCGCTTCTATTATTTTGGGTAACTCGCTTTTAACAGCAAGCGGAATACCTGTGGCAGGTGAGTATGAAATAAAAAATGCCCAGGCCATGAAGATCATGGATGCATTTGGTGTGGGCGGCTCGTTCACAGAATATTATGCGATGGATTATGCAGATGATGTTGTGTTGATGGGCCATGATGGCCCCGGGCATATTAAGATCGCAGAAGGAAAAACAAAAGTGAGGCCACTCACCGTATACCATGGAAAAGTAAGCAGTGGTTTATC
>JAYTOS010000078.1:0-10010 GCA_043747705.1 Bacteroidota bacterium | reverse complement strand
CGGTAACCATTTCTTCTGTCAGTTGATCATGTTCAAAATCCCATTCATTTTTTTTGGCCACCAATTTATATAATAACTCAAAATCGCGTTTCCCGTTAGTATACTCATTTTGTAATTGTTTGAATTCAGTATCGGGATGTTCCTTTCTGTTCAAAGCTTTGTCAAGCTGCTCCAGATACGTAATATAATAAGAGCTGCTGGCCGAATACCTGTGTAAGAGGTCACCATCGGCATTGATAAATAATAAGCCAAAGGAACTTCCGATAGTAAAGAGGGAATCAACGGTGCCAAAATTTTTTGATCCCGGGCTGACTTTTACAGTTATGCAACTTGTATTGACCGATCGTCCTAATATCTGGTTAGAAAACCCTTGCATTGCCACTTCATTGCATTGGTTACACTCGGCCGATTCAATCAATAATAAAACGATTTTATCAGCTGCTTTAGCCTGTTGCAAAGCTTCCTGAAATGAAATATCTTTTATCAGTACCTGCGCAAATAAAGAAGCGGAAAGAAACAGGGAAACAGTAATCAGAATACATTTTTTCTGGCTCATATAATAAATTAATTAACCCTTGAAATCAATTTTTCGGTGACTGCCATCACAATAAGGTTTGATGGCAGATGCACCGCAACGGCATAATGCAATACTACCTTTTTTTATTTCCTGTTCGCCATTACTATGGGTAATCACACAATCGGTTGTAACCAGGATCGGTCCATTGGGTTTGATCAGTATATTGGTTATTTGTGTAGCTTCTCCTACTACGGCAGATGGGTCTGTGCCGGCAACTTTATTTTCTTCATTCATAAAATAACTTAATGCGCCACTGGGACATTTGCGTACCTGCTCAATAATCCTTTCTGTACTGCCACCTGCCATATTTACCCATGGACGTTTGGCAGGGTCGAATACATCCTTTAATTCTGTCCAGCAAATACGGCTGTGGATACAGGTATCGGGTTTTCACACAACGGTTACTTCGCCATTCGTATATTTTAGTGTTGATAAGGGCATGTTGCTTTTATTTCCAATGTATGCATTAAATCAATGTAATGCAGGTTAGTGACGGGCACTTTTTTTGAAACACATAAATACATAAGATAAGGAAAAGGAATATTCTTCTATATGCCAATGTGTTTAAAAAAACCTAATAATCTATCTCCAGTTTCAACCTGTCTCTCAATTCTTTTACCAGCGGATATTGCGCAGCAATATGTTCAAATTTCTGTTTACTATTCAGGCGAAGGTGTGCGGGAATATCTTCTTTTTCACCCGCTTCCACCAACACTTCAAAAACGATGGCGCGGTTATTAAATTCTTTGTGTAAATGGTCCATCAGCATCATCCGCTCCTGCTCTACAAATTTCTGTGAGGTCAATGCAGAAACGGTTACGGTAAAACGGATATCATTTTCAATAGCCAGCCGGGCCGATTTAAATGTTCCGGCAGAGGAATGTTTCAATTGTTTTTCCAATATCACGGTATATGAATCCCAACATTGGCGAAGTCTTTCCATGGTTATGGTTTCTGCTTCTTTTACTTCTTCGATAGCATACTGATCTCCATATTTTTCCCTTAATGTATCCAACAGGTTCTTCTTAAGGCCACTGCCATTGGTTGCTACAGGTTTGGGCAGGGGCCTGGCTATTGTGGGTTGTGCCGGTTGCGCAGTGGTTTGTACAGGCTTTGCTGTAATCGTTTGGCTAACAGGCTTCTGTTCGATATATAATTTAGCATCAGGGGCGGTTTGTTGCAGCTGCAAAGACGGTACGGGCTTTGTTCTGAAAGCTATTGGTACATCAAGCCGTTTTTTTTTAACAACACTGCCATTGTCAGTTGAGAGATCAATGGCCTGTTGCAGAAAATTAAGTTTGATCAGGGTTAATTCAACATGTAACCGTTTATTGCGTGCCATTTTATAATTGATCTCGGCTTCGTTCAAAATATTCAATGCACTTACCAGATAGGATATACCTGTTTTGGCTGCGGTAGCAATGTATTTCTCCTGCATACCTTCTACCACTTCCAATAATGCGGCCGATTTCGGATCTTTAGAAACCAACAGGTTGCGTATAAACTCAGCCAGGCCATTCAATACAAGGTCGCCTTCAAAACCTTTGCGGTTAATCTCATCAAATAATAACATGGCTGCTGCCAGGTCCTGCTGCTGCAGCGATTCCAGCATTTGAAAATAGTAATCCTCATCCAGGATATTTAAATGCTCTAATGTGTTTCGGTAAGTAACTGTGCCGTTCGTAAAACTTACAATCTTATCCAGGATACTCAGCGAATCGCGCATGCAGCCTTCGCTTTTTTGGGCAATCACCTGCAATGCGGCTTTCTCGGCTTTGATCTCTTCTTTGTCAACGATTTCCTGCAAATGGGATACCGTATCATTATTGGTGATACGTTTAAAATCGAATATCTGGCAACGGCTTAATATGGTTGGTAAGATTTTATGTTTCTCGGTGGTAGCTAAAATAAAAATAGCGTAGGAAGGGGGCTCTTCCAATGTTTTTAAAAATGCATTAAAGGCACTGGCACTAAGCATGTGTACCTCATCTACAATATACACTTTGTATTTTCCTGCCTGTGGTGCAAAACGAACCTGTTCTACCAATGAACGGATATCATCCACCGAATTATTGCTCGCCGCATCCAGTTCATGAATATTTAAGGACGTACCTGCATCGAACGATATACAACTGTTACAGGTATTACAGGCTTCACCTTCGGCAGTTGGATTGGTACAGTTAATGGTTTTGGCCAGTATCCTTGCACAGGTAGTTTTACCCACACCTCTCGGCCCGCAAAACAAAAATGCATGCGCTAATTGGTTATTCTTAATTGCATTTTTTAAAGTAGTGGTAATATGTAACTGACCAACCACTGTATTAAAGTTCTGGGGACGGTACTTCCTGGCTGAAACGATGAATTTATTGTCCATAATCTATGGTTGCAAGATAAGAAGAAGCTTCGAGCTTCGAGCCGCGGGCTGTGAGCTTTTGATAGTAGGTGAATAAGTATAAGCAAAAGAGAAACGCACAACTATTTATACTCCATCTCCGGGTGCCTCTCAAATGCTTCATCCATTTTGAACAGGTAACGGAAAGTAATCATGCGCCTGCTTTGCAAACCGCCCAAGCTTTTATAGATATTGATCATTTTTGGGTTCCAGTCGCCTGCCCAGCCCATTTCGTATTGTGTGTACCAGCCTTTGTTCTGTACCAGTAAACCACATTCATAAATCATAAAGCTATCTATGCCTAAAGCCTGGTATTTGGGCACCACGCCAAATGCGAGGCCAACCAGCTGTTTGTTATATCCCGTTTTTACCATCAGCCAAAGCCGTATTTTTTCCAGCCACCCCAGTTTACCGTTAAAATGCTTAAAATATTGGTTCAGGTCGGGTATGTTGATGAACATGGCAATAGGTTCCTCTTTATAATAAGCGAACCATACCAGTCGTTCGTCCATAATGGGTTTCATGGTGTTAAATAATTTTACCACCTGTTCTTTTGTAATTTCTTTGGCCTCACCATGCTGTGCCCAGGCTGCATTGTAAACGGTGGCAAAATCGCCCGCATATTTTTCCAGGTTATTGAGTTTTACATGCCTGGCCTCGTAGCCCGGTTTGGTTTTGAATTTGGCATGCCGCTCTGGAAAACGTGGTGGCAAAGGGTCATCCACGTTCATCGAATAATAGTATTGGTTGTAATAATTTTGGAAACCATATGCGGTAAACAAAGCTTCATAATAAGCAGGGTTGAACGACATACCATACATCGGTTCTTTTTCAAAACCTTCTACCATCAATCCCCACCATTTATCGCGGTCGCCAAAATTGATCGGGCCGTCCATGGCTTCCATGCCTTTGCTTTGCAGCCAGGCTTTAGCGGTATCAAATAAAACATTGGCTAATGCCTGGTCGTTGATACAGTCGAAAAAACCAATACCTCCTGTTTTAAATTCGGTGCCTTTATTTATGTATTTCGAATTGGTAAATGCGGCAATACGGCCAATCAATGCACCTGAATCGTCTTTGGCTATCCAACGTTTGGCTTCTCCGTATTTATAATTTTTATTTTTAGATGGATCAAATACATCTTTCACCTCATTATCAATCGGACGGATATACGCCGGATTATGTTGATTGAGTAAAGCATTCACCTTCAAAAAATCATTTACAGTATCTGCATCGGTTACTTCAATTACTTGCATAGAGAAAATTATTCAGGTGATTGTAAAAACGAATGTAAGGAATATGAAAATAATTATTTTATGTAAAGAGGCAAAGGAGCAAAGAAAATAAAACTTTGCGCCATGGCTCCTTTGCGTGAAACAAATAACATTACCGGTTAGCTAATAAAGCGGCCGCCACCACACCCGCAGTTTCGGTCCGTAACCGGGTTTCTCCCAGTGTTACAGGCAGGTATTGGTTGTTTAGTGCCAATTGAATTTCTTCCGGCGTAAAATCACCTTCAGGCCCGATTAATACCTGTGTTTCATTTATTATGGGCATGTCCTTAATAAAATTTTTTTTCTTTTCCTCACAATGTGCTATCAATTTTTGCTGATACACAGCAAGTGGGATATGATTTTTAAACATGACAGGTTCATGCAAAACAGGTAACCATACCTGCTGGCTTTGCAGCATGGCAGCAATTAAAATACCATTCATACGCTCATGCCTGAAGCGGGTATGTTCTGTTCGGCTACAGATCAGGGGTTGAATTTCGCTAATACCTATCTCGGTAGCTTTTTCTAAAAACCATTCAAACCGGGCAGTATTTTTTAAGAGAGAAATGCAGACACTTATTTTTTTGACAGGCTGTGTAATATTTTGTAACGCTTCTATCAGCACAACGGTTTTCTTCTTGTCTTCGCTTACAATACTGGCAGTATATACTATTCCTTTGCCGTTGGTGAGTTGTAAATGTTCCCCCGTTTTCATCCGTAATACCTGGATGCAATGTTTGCTGGTTTCATCACTCAGGGTAAAGTGAAAAGAAGCGGGTGGTATTCCGGTTTCGAAAAAAAAAGGAAGAGACATGATAAGTAGTAAGGTGTAGGTAATAAGTTATAAGTGCAAATGTAAATAGTGATAGAACTGTCAAGCAAAAATTACTTGTATGCACAACTTATCACTTACTACTTACAACCTAAAACGGCGCATCATTCTCAAACCCCGCATCAAAATCACCATCATTCATTTTACTGCCTTTTTGCATAAACAATTTACCGCCATCGCCTGCGCCGCCCGCAGTGGGTGGGGTTGGCGGACCAACGGGTTTCCAGTTACTGCCTAATCCGGCAATGCCGCTATCACCATCCCACTCTTCAAATTTCTGTATATCTAATTTCGCACGGAGCTTAATGGTTTCCAATGAACCATTCCTGTGCTTAGCAATACGAATATGGGTTTCGCCGTGCGTACTCTCGCCATGTTCATTATTCATCACTTCATAATATTCCGGACGGTAAATGAACATTACCATATCGGCATCCTGCTCAATAGCTCCCGATTCACGAAGGTCACTCAACTGTGGCATCTTGCTTTCTTTCCGGGTTTCTACCGCACGACTTAACTGGCTCAGCGCAATGATCGGCACATTCAATTCTTTGGCCAGTGCTTTCAGGTTACGGGATATATTACTGATCTCCTGTTCACGATTACTGCCCCTGTCATTGGTGCCGCTCATTAACTGCAGGTAGTCAATAATGATCAGACCTACATTGTGTTTATTCACCAACCGCCTTGCCTTAGCACGGAATTCAAAAATATTCAGGGCAGCAGTATCATCGATAAAAATAGGGGCGACCTCTAATTTTTTTATACCCTTACTCAGCAGTTGCTCGTATTCGTGGTTCTCTAATTTACCACGGCTGATTTTTTCCATTTTGATTTCACTCTCGGCACTTAAAATACGCTGCACTAATTGCGAAGCACCCATTTCTAAAGAGAAAAATCCAACAGGTACCGGTTTGGTTGGATGAAGGGCTGCATTGCGCGCAAGGTTCAATGCAAATGCTGTTTTACCTACAGAAGGCCTTGCCGCTAAAATAATCAAATCGGTAGGTTGCCAGCCATAAGTAACGCGGTCCATGGTTGGGAAACCACTGGGCACGCCGGATATATCATCTGTCTTGGTCCGTAATTCATCAATCCGGTTAATGGTCTTCGCTAATACATTACCTATATCTTCGAAATTCTTTTTCAGGTAATTGTTGGTGATGTTAAACATCTTCGTTTCGCTATCATCCAGCAAATCAAACACATCCGTACTGTCCTCATATGCGTCACCGATAATTTCACCGCTGATGCGGATAAGCTCGCGCTGAATAAATTTCTGCAACACAATTCTCGCATGCGCATCAATATTGGCGGTGGAGACCACCGAGTTGGTAAGCTTGGTAACATAATAAGGGCCGCCAACTGTGTCTAATTGTTCGCGCATTTTTAATTCTTCCACTACGGTAAGAATATCAATGGGCATACTTTTTTGCTGCAAACCCTGCATGGCCTTAAATATCAGCTGGTTGGCCTCTACATAAAAACACTCGGGTTTTACAATTTCAGTAACGGTATCAAAAGCACTTTTTTCCAGCATGATGGCACCTAATACAGCTTCTTCGAGCTCTTTGGCCTGTGGCGGTACTTTACCGTATACCATAGTACTCATATCTATCGAGGGCTTCCTTCTTTTTCGGTCTTTATTCAGGCTGGTAAGATCCATGTTTGGTTCAGGTCAGTTGTTTGGGTTAGTAAACATTTTACTTATTTGTTGCTAAAACTTCGTGTTACGGAATTGTTACCAGCCAAGTAAGGGGGAGCGAATATATGGGTTAGAATGTGGCATGAGAAAATTATTTCTCTCAATATTCATCCACCGCTTATCCAACTACTATTAACATCATTGTACGCCCTGTTCACACAATTTACTACGCTTATCCACCAAATGCAAAAGTTTTCCGCCCTATTATAATGCTAATTAACATTATCCTGTGCAGAAAGATTTTTTAGAAAAAACGGGTAAGTGATAGGTAAATGCCGTAACTAAAGGCAGGGGGTAAATACCTGGTGATGATGGAAACTATGAGTGGTGAGTAGTGAGGAGTGAGTGGAGGAAATGGTTTTCAGGATAGAGAGCTACTTACTACTCACGATTCACAACTTTATCACCTATTTTTGACCCCGTAAAGAGCAAGCAACTATGACGATCAGTTACAATTGGTTAAGTGATTACCTCCCCGAAATAATTGAACCCGAAAAACTGTCCAGAATACTCACTTCAATTGGCTTGGAAGTAGAAAGCCTGGAAAAATACGAAAGCATCAAAGGAGGGTTGGGCGGACTGGTTATAGGAGAAGTGCTGGAATGTACCCAACACCCCAATGCCGATAAATTAAAACTAACCAAAGTAAATGTGGGTGGCAGCGAGGCTTTGCAGATTGTTTGCGGTGCTTCGAATGTAGCGGCAGGACAAAAAGTGGTGGTGGCAACAGCGGGAACAACGATCTGGCCTATGGTGGGAGAGCCTTTAACCATGCGTGTGGCAAAGATTCGTTCCATAGAAAGCCACGGGATGATTTGTTCGGAAGATGAAATTGGTATTGGCAGCAACCACGACGGCATAATTGTATTACCGCCCGATTCGGTAGTGGGTTCGCCGGCGGCAGATTATTTTAAGCCTTATTCAGATTGGATATATGAAATAGGACTTACGCCTAACCGGATGGATGCGATGAGTCATTTTGGAGTAGCGCGCGATGTTTGTGCTTACCTCACCCATCACCAAAAAGAAGCGAAACCCAAAAGCCCGTTCTCCAATGTTTTCAAACCGGATAATACAGACCACACCATCAAAGTAACTATCGAAAACGAAGAAGCCTGCCCGCGTTATGCCGGCGTAAGCATTACCGGTGTTACAGTAAAAGAATCCCCGCAATGGTTAAAAGACCGCCTCACGTCTATTGGCCTGCGTTCTATTAATAATATTGTAGATATTACCAATTTTATATTGCACGAAACCGGCCAGCCTTTGCATGCGTTTGATGCAGATGCCATAACTGGTGCCGAAATCATTGTGAAAAATCTCACCGAAGGAACCAAATTCATCTCACTTGATGAAAAAGAAAGAAAATTGAGCACCGAAGACCTGATGATCTGCAATGCAAAAGAAGGTATGTGCATCGCCGGGGTATTTGGTGGTTTGCATAGCGGTGTTAAACCTGATACCACCAATATATTTTTAGAAAGTGCCTGGTTTAACCCGGTAAGCATTCGCAAGACTTCTGTTCGTCATGATCTGCGTACTGATGCTGCCACGCGGTTTGAAAAGGGAGTTGATATTTCTAATACAGTAAATGTGCTGAAAAGGGCCGCTATCATGATAAAAGAGATTGCCGGTGGTGAGATTAGCAGTGATATTGTAGATGTATACCCCGATCCGAAACCCAAAACAGAGATCACATTAAAAAATCACTACCTCAAAAAACTGAGTGGCAAAAATTATCACGCAGATAAAATCAAACGGATATTAACCAGCCTCGGTTTTGAAATTGTACGCGAAGGTCTCGATGAACTGCGTATTGCCGTACCATACAGCAAACCGGATATTACTATACCAGCTGATATCGTAGAAGAAATTTTACGCATAGACGGGTTAGATAATATTGAGATCCCTTCAACCATTACTATCAGTCCCGCTGTTGAACAATTGGGTATGAAGGAATCTTTGAAAGATAAGATTGCGGATTACTTGGTAGGACAGGGTTTTATTGAAATATTTACCAACTCTATCACCAACAGTAAATATTTTGATGAGACCGTGCTGGCCACAACAGTTAAAATGATCAATAACCTGAGTGTGGACCTGGATGTACTTCGTCCCTCCATGCTGGAAACGGGGCTGGAAACAATTTCATACAATATCAACCGGAGAAATTATAACCTACAGTTGTTTGAATATGGCAAAACTTATTTCACAGAAGAAGTAGGTAAGTATGCTGAAGAAGAACACTTATGTTTATACACTACCGGTGCCAACCAGGAAGATGCCTGGCAGATAAAAAGCAGGCAACAGGATTTTTACCGGATCAAAGGGCTGGCTACGGCCCTGTTGGCTCTGTGTGGATTAGATGGAATTGTTTTCTCCAAATCGGAACAGGCCGGATTGGTATTGGATATCTTCCATGGCAAGCTTTTGCTGGGAAATTTATTGGAAGTTAATCAGCAAAAACTGCAGCGTTTTGATATCAAACAACCTGTATTTGTACTCGATATCCAATTCGCGAAACTATTGAAAGCGGTTACCAAAAATAAGATCACTTATAAGGAAGTGAATAAATTTCCTGTCATACAACGTGATCTGGCCATGGTGGTAAACAGCGCCACCACTTACGAAACGATAGAAAATTCTGTGAAGAAAGTGAAGCTGAATAAACTCAGTAATATGCGTTTGTTTGATGTGTTTGAGAGTGAGAAACTGGGTGCAGATAAAAAATCCATGGCCATCAGTTTCACCTTTTCAGACGATGAAAAAACACTAACTGATAAAGAAGTGGATGCCATGGTATCGAAGCTGATACAGGGTTTTGAAACCGAGCTGGCGGCAGAGATCAGAAAATAATCACCCCGCACCGTGAATAAGAAGTGCAGTAAAAATGCACGGTTATTCCGCTTTGCTGTTATCTTAGATAGATGGTTGACCTTGATTTACAGATAAAAAGCATTCAGGACAAGCTTCAGCAACTGCTAAAGCGACAGGGTGTGCTGCAAAAGGAAAACCAGAAACTAAAGAAAGATCTTGAAAAAGCCCTATTCGCAACCGAAGAAAAAGAACAAACTTTACAGGCCATCCAGCAGCAAATGGATGTATTGAAACTGGGGTCGGGTAGCCTTAATGATGAGGAGAAGAATGCCCTGTCTAAACGGATAGATGTTTACCTGAAAGAAATTGATAAGTGCCTCTCCTTACTAAACACTTAGCATAAGCCCGCGTCT
>JAYTOS010000077.1:0-23379 GCA_043747705.1 Bacteroidota bacterium | reverse complement strand
TTTGATAACTATTGAAGGAGTAAAAAACAAAAAAGCCCGTAAACATTGAGTTTTACGAGCTTTTGATGACTTTTGAAAGTCAATTGGTCGGGAAGACAGGATTCGAACCTGCGACCCCCTGGTCCCAAACCAGGTGCGCTACCGGCCTGCGCTACTTCCCGTGTTATCCACCAAAGCCTTGGCTAAGACGAATTGGCTAATTAGATGTTCTTCATCCGCCTTCGCTGAAGCTGCGTCGGAGAACGCGGTGAGGGAGGGATTCGAACCCTCGGTACAGTTTAACCCGTACGGCAGTTTAGCAAACTACTGGTTTGAGCCGCTCACCCACCTCACCATCCTTACTCTTTTCAGAGAGGGTTGCAAAAATAGGTTTCCGGGGGTGAACTGCCAAAAATGTGTTTAGAAAAGTTTGGAGTTTGGGGCTTGACGTTTGGAGTTATGTAAAAAGCGAGTGCCTGCTGATGTTTCAACAGGCACTCGCTTTATTTTTTTACTGATGTATTCATTGAATGCCAAACCTACATTGCCGCCAACTGCACTTTTTGTGTCAGTTCCATCACATTTTCACGGAAAATAGAGTCAGTATCCATCAGGTCTTTTACTGTTTGGCAGGAGTGGATCACAGTAGTATGGTCACGTCCGCCAAAATGTTCGCCAATGGTTTTTAACGAATTCTTGGTAAAAGCCTTGGCCAGGTACATCGTAATCTGCCTTGCCTGAACGATTTCGCGTTTGCGGGTTTTCTGCAAAAGCTTATCATAAGACACATCAAAGTATTCGCATACCATCTTCTGAATAGCATCAATGGTAATTTCTTTGCTGCTTGTTTTTACAAAATTGCGCAATACTTTCTTGGCCAGTTCTACATCAATATCTTTCTTGTTTAAAGATGACTGTGCCAATAAAGAAATTAATGCACCTTCCAGTTCACGAACATTGGTGTTAATATTATATGCCACATATTTTACTACTTCTTTCGGCATATCCAAACCATCATTCTTCATTTTCTTTTCCAGTATCTCAATTCGGGTTTCATAATCCGGAATCTGCAAATCAGCACTAAGGCCCCAACGGAAACGGCTTAATAATCTTTCCTGCATACCATCCAGATCTTTCGGGGGCTTATCAGAAGTTAATACCAATTGTTTTCCGCTTTGGTGTAAATGATTGAAAATAGCGAAGAATGCATCCTGACTTTTTTCCGCGCGACTAAAAAACTGTACATCATCAATGATCAAAACATCAATCAACTGGTAAAAATGTATGAAGTCATTAATGGCATTATTACGGCTATGGTCTTGAAACTGATTAATGAATTTTTCACTGCTTACATATAAAACCACCTTGCCCGGATGCAACCTTTTCACCTCATTACCAATAGATTGCGCCAAATGGGTTTTACCCAGCCCCACGCCACCATAAATAACCAATGGATTAAATGAATTGGCTCCCGGCTTTTCGGCTACCGTCTTTCCTGCGCGGCGCGCCACCCTGTTACAATCGCCTTCAATAAATGAATCGAAGATATACATGTGGTTCAACTGCGGATCAATCTGCATTTTTTTCAGACCAGGAATAACAAACGGATTCTTAACCGGGTTATCAATCACCAGCGGAAAATTCATCTCATTGTTATTATATGTTTTCATATTGCTTGCAGGTATATCCATTGAACCGTTACGGCCATTATTACCATTGTCTACCATGATCCTGTATTCCAATCTTGCTTCTTTACCTAATTCACGTTTCAATGTTTTGGCGAGAAGGTTTACATAATGCTCTTCGAGGTATTCATAAAAAAACTGGCTGGGTACCTGGATCAAGAGAACGTTGCTTTTTAATTCAACTGGATTGATTGGTTCGAACCATGTTTTAAAATGTTGCCATTCTACAATGTCTTTTATGATCTTTAAACAATTGCTCCAGACTGATTCAGCGCTTTTAGTCATACAAAAAAGAAAGATTATAATGAGTTATATTTTTATCTCTAAGCCTTCAAGTTATCTTTTTTTCTCCACATGTGGATAAGTAAAAAAAATAAATTGGGGTTGCGAATATGTAGACTTTATGTTGAAAAAAAAATTTTTTATTCCCTTGTTTTTTTCCCTATAACAACAGTATGGGCATTTGACAAGCTTTTCCTGTTAAAGCCGGAAAAAGTATAGTCCAACCTTCCCAGCTGAATACCTGCCCAACCCACCTGATTAACAACCACATCGCTACCTTTCCTGTTCCTGTATTTTCTGGGTTCCTCAAAAAAACGATGGGTATGTCCGCCTATAATCAGGTCTATATCGAATGTTTCTTTAGCCAGAATCTCATCGCTTATTTTATCATCTTCATATTTATCCCCTAAATGTGAGAGGCAAATAACCATATCGCATCCTTTCTTACGGAGGATCTCTGCGTTTTGATTGGCCGCCTCAATAGGATTTCTGTAAATGGTATTGCCATATAAATTATCAGGCACCAATCCCCTCAGTTCAATACCTACTCCTAATACCCCGATGGTAAGGTTACCTTTTTGAAATATTTTATAAGGCTGGAACTTATTTTCCATGGCTGTACCACCAAATTCATAATTACAGATTACTATCGGGAAATTAGCATGCTGCAGCTGTAAAGCAAAATTTTCGAGACCTGCATCAAAATCATGGTTACCCATGGTAGATGCATCATACCCCATCATAGTCATGGCTTTTATCTCGGGTTCGCCTTTATACAGGTTAAAATAGGGGGTACCCTGAAAAATGTCTCCTGCATCCAGTAACAGCACCTGGTCGGTTTCATTCCGGATCTCCTTTATTAAAGCTGCTCTTGCAGCCACACCTCCCAATCCCTGGTTTCGGCTACCGTCCATAGGAAATGGATCTAAACGGCTATGCACATCATTGGTATGTAAAATAGTAATGTGCCGCGTTGCGGCAGCTTCGGCTTTAGCGGGTAATAATGATGCTACAGCCAATGCCCCTCCGGCAAAAGCAGTTTCCTTGATGAACTTTCTCCTGTTAATTGACATTAGTAACCCGGTTTTCTATCTTTGAATCAACAGGTTGGCCCTGTTTGGTTAAATCAGTCACATATTCAATCAAAGCATCCCTGAACAGATAGCCTTTATCTATTTTAGGAATTTTGCGTAACATTTCGCAATCACTTCCCCCATTGGCCACATAATCTGAATTGGCTATTGTATACGTTCCATTTTCATCAAGCGGTTTCCCGTTAATCAGTACCTGCACCGCTTTTTTTTCTTTGATACCCATGATAACACCTGCCGATACAGGCCATCCCCCATCAGCAGCTATCTTATCAAGAAACTGCTGCAACACAGCTCCTTTTACTTCCTGTAATACCACCAGATTATCAAATGGCATCAGTTCAAATATTTTTCCAACAGTAATATTACCCTTGGGTATATAAGAGCGGATACCGCCCTGGTTTATAAAACCGGCATCTACTTTTCTGCCGAATTTTTTTTCACCCATCAGCCGCATGCAATCAGCCATAAAATTTCCCAGCCCGCTTTCCGGCTGTTTGGCATTGAGGTTATTACTGGAAAATCCAATCACCTTATTCATAGATGCATTCATGGTTGCCGAATAAGGTTGCAACATCATTACGAGGGTTGAATCTGTTTTGAGTTGCTTTTCAATCCTGTAATCATTATAAATAAGCGAACTGTTTTGACGCGGAGCACTGCAGGAAACAGCGAATAAAACAGTAATAAGCAGGGGCGTTGGATTCCTTCGCATAGTTAGTTCAGGTTACTTGTTGAAGATACAATATTAATCAGGTGAGGAATGTTTTTTTTAGGCTGCGAGCGGATTTTAATACTACTTTTGGAAACTTTAAAAAAATAAACATGTCGTACGAAATTGTTGGTAAACTGGTAGCGAAATTTGATATCGTTCAACGCACCGAAACATTCAAGACCCGGGAATTTGTAATTGAAAAATCAGAAGATATTGGTGGTAGAGTTATTACCAATTATGTAAAGTTTCAATGTGTACAGGATAAGACAGCCATGCCCGATCGTTTCAACATGGGTGATGAGGTAAAAGTGCAGTTTAATATCAAAGGCACTAAGTGGATGAAAGAAGGCCGCGAAAATTATATTACCAACCTGGATGCCTGGAGAATGGAAACCTTGAAGATGGACCAGACAAATAATGGCGCCGATTCGGTTAATTATACCGATATGCCACCTGCCACCGATAATATAGATGACCTTCCTTTTTGATTTTGATTTTTAGGAATTGGGATTTTTTTAAATTCCCAAACCTCAACCCTGTATCGCTTTTTAGGATAAACCCCTAACAGTATGCAAAAAGATATCCAGTTAAAACTTACCCCTTCAGAAGCGGTTGATAATACAGTCATTAACCAATACATAGCCCAATCACTGGGTACAAAAGAAACCGGGGTTACCGGTTTTTATAAATTAAAACAATCCATGGATGCCCGGGGCAGGCAGGTATGGATTAACCTTACTGTGAAAGCTTTTATTGATGAACCTTTTCATCAGAGAAGTATCACACCCTTTCCCTTTAAAGACGTAAATGAAGCCAAAACGAAAGTCATTATCATAGGTGCGGGACCAGCCGGTCTTTTCGCGGCATTGAAATTGATCGAAGCCGGCATACGGCCCATTGTGCTGGAAAGGGGTAAGGATGTAAGGGCGCGCCGCAGAGACCTTGCCATACTTAATAAAGAAGGGATTATAAACCCCGAAAGTAATTATTGTTTTGGAGAAGGCGGTGCCGGTACTTACAGCGATGGCAAATTATATACAAGAAGCAGTAAACGCGGTGATATTAACCGGATACTGAACCTGCTGTTTCAATTCGGGGCCGAAGAAAAGATACTGTATGAGGCCCACCCGCATATTGGTACGAATAAGTTACCTGATATCATTACTGCCATACGTAAACAGATCATAGATAGCGGCGGTATTTTCCTGTTCGAAAAAAAAGTAGTGGACCTGATCATTAAAAATGGCATATTAAAAGCCGTTACAACCTCAGATGGTGATACCCTTGCAGCAGACGCGGCCATATTGGCAACAGGGCATTCTGCACGGGATATTTTCCAGCTGTTTCATGATAAACAATTACTGATTGATGCAAAACCTTTTGCGCTGGGTGTGCGTATCGAACATCCGCAAAGCCTGATTGATTCTATCCAGTACCATTACTCGGTAAGGGATGGCTACCTCCCACCAGCCTCTTATGGCCTGGTAGAGCAGGTAAATGAAAGGGGCGTTTTTAGTTTCTGTATGTGCCCCGGCGGTATCATTGCCCCGGCGGCTACTACTAATGGAGAGCTCGTCGTAAATGGATGGAGCCCCAGTAAAAGAAATAATCCCTATGCAAATAGCGGAATGGTAGTGCAGGTAGAAACAGTTGATGCCAAAAAATATTTTGAAAAGAACCCTACTGATTTTTCGAATTCCAAAAATCTTCCAATTTCAAAAATCCAAAATTCGCCTTTGCTATTAATGCATTTTCAACAGGCAATTGAACAGGCTGCCTTTATAGCAGGTGGCGACAAATTCGTTGCCCCGGCACAAAGAATGATTGATTTTTGCGAGAATAAAGTTTCTGCGGATCTGCCCGGTTGCAGTTATTTGCCCGGTATTACTTCAACCAACCTGAATAATGTATTGCCCGATTTTATTTTCGAAAGTCTCCAAAAAGGTTTGGTTGCTTTTGGCAAAAAAATGCGTGGTTATTATACCAATGAAGCAGTAGTTGTAGCTACAGAAAGCAGAACTTCCTCCCCTGTTCGTATTCCGCGGGATACCGATCTGCTAACACATCCTGAAATTCAAAACTTATATCCCTGCGGCGAAGGTGCCGGTTATGCCGGCGGAATTGTGAGTGCCGCCATGGATGGAGAAAGAGTGGCGGATATGATTATAAAAAAAGAGAGGCAGAGCCTCTCCTTTCCCTAATTGCCATTCAACTGTAATGTTTACCCAAAAATGGACATGAATTAAGTTGTAAAGAGTCAGAAATAGCGGGCTATATTCCCCCCGGTAATAGCCGCTACTTCTGGTATAAGCAGAAAAATTTGTGGTAAAACCACTTATTCTCTTTAACAGGATAAAAGTAGCTTCCTGATTTGACCCCACATACGGGAAAAACCCCGTTTTTTTGAAAACCGGAAAAATAGTTATGACTGAGTAGAAATAACCGGTGCATTACACTTGTACAATACCGGTTTTGATGGCATAGATAGCAATACCTACCCTTGAGCTTACATTCAGTTTTTTAAACAAGGAATCACGATAGCCATCAATGGTTCTATGGCTGACTCTCATTTCCTCCGCAATTTCTTTATGTGTTTTCTCGCTGCAGGCCCAGCGCAGAAAAATCAGTTCCTGCTCATTCAACATATTTAAGGTAATATCTTCCTCCGGATCATCTTTGGCTTTCATTTTAGGTGTGATCAATTCATTATAGTAATAGCCTTTTTTATATACCTGGTGCAAAGCCGTTTTCAATTCTGAAGGCTCGCAGTCTTTTAGAATATAACCGCGGGCACCATTCTTCAGCATACGTATAATGATCAGATCATTTTTAATCATACTCAAAGCCAATACTTTTACTTCGGGATGATTTTGTTTTAGCCATCTGGCTGTTTCTACTCCGTCCATTACGGGCATGGTAATATCCAGCAAAGCAATATCGGGAAGTGGGTTTGTTTTTAATTGATTGATAAAATCCTGGCCATTAGCTGCCTGAAGCATGATGTCAAAATCCTGCAACATGCCAATCAATATTCCCAGGCTTTTACGCAAAAGAACATGGTCATCAACCAGTGCAATTTTAATCATGGCTATTTTCTTTAAATATGAGGTTAACCCTGGTACCCATTCCCATAATACTATTAATATTGGCTTTGGCACCAATCATTAAAGCCCTCTGGTAGATACTGCTCAGTCCGATACCCGCTTTAAAATCGGGCTGTTTGTTACTGAACCCTTTACCATTGTCCTGGACCCTGATATGTACATTTTTATTTTTTTTAAAAATATCAACACTTATGTGATTGGCCTGTGAGTGCTTAACAGCGTTATTCAATACCTCCTGGATCATTCGGTATAAAAAGATTGTTTTACTTTTGTCAATGACTACATTATCCATTTCAGTATGGAATGAAGTAGTAAAAAGGCCGGTTTTGGTTAATTGTGTTAACTGGTGACGAATAGCCACTAAAAGACCTTCTTCCACTAAACGGTCGGCGTAATATCCGTTACTCAGATCGCGCAGTTCAGAGATGGCATTGCTTACCAATTCTTTGATGGTGTTTAATGCTTCATGCTCTTCTCTTTCAAACGTAATAATGTTCAGGTGCACTTTTGCCAGGCTAAGTATCTGGCCAACATTATCGTGTATTTCCTGACTAACTGCCCGGAATGTATGGTCTTGCATTTCCAATTGGGCCTGTAACAGTTCCTGCTGGAATTGTGATTCACGCACCTTTATATCCAAAAGAATTTTCCGTTTCCTTCTTATATAATTTATTACGACGAGAAATGTTATTACTCCAAAGAGGAGAACAAATAAGCTACCGGCAAGGATTGCCATAACGATTTTTTGTTTTTCTTGCTCCATAGAATAAGGCTTATTGAAATACTTAGATATAAAATGATACTTAAAACGCGGGGGGCGATAACAAATGCTTTCTGGCCAAATAATGAAAGATCATTTTTCAATATAAAGCTATATAAAGAAAACGAAATACTTGTGCCGGAATAAAATAATGACACGCCAACTGAAATCCAGAATCCCGATTCAGAAATTAAAAGTATTTGATCATCGTCAGCAAATCTTTCATACAAGTAAAATAATGCAATGGCGGCCAGGAAAAATCCTGAGATAACAATATTTGGGAAAAAATAAATTAAAGACTTTCCCGAAAAATAAAAGGTAATTAAATAACTAATTACACTAATCGGGACAAAGATTACAATGGTTTTTTTAAGTATTCTTCTATGACTTAAGTGATAAAAAATATACCCATAAAAAACTGATTCTACTATTCCTACCAGGTAATTAATAATAACAGCGGGTTCCTTGAGTACAACGTTTTGATAGTTTCCGATTACCTCACAAATAAAAATAAAGCCCAGAAATGGTAAAAACCATTTCATAAAAGAGTTCTTCAGGTACCTGTAATAAATAATTGCAACAAAAAAACTGATTAATTCGAATATATGATGAATATATGCCGGCATTTGTTGCAATATCGAATTTAGTATACATAAATGTCTCCCATCTGCTCAATTCGCATCCGTAAAATAAAAAACGGTTACCATTTGGCAACCGTTTTTACACCCATTTTTTTGTAAGCCTTATTTATTGCTCAGTTTCTTTGATTTCTGTTTTTTTTGAGAGTAACCGGTTGTTTTGCAACAGTTTATTCTCTTTAAACAGCTTAAGTTCGTTATCAAGTTTTTCTTTATCCTCGTTTGTCCAGTTACCGGTTAAGCCGGCAAGGTTAGGTTTTCCTGCATCAACCCAGCTTGTATACCAGAAATCGGCTACCAGGTTGGCAGAATGGATCAGCTGGTCATTAATGGTATTTTTCAGTGAAGCCGCATATGCTTTCGCGAACTCGCTAGTATAACTTTTCGATTCGCGACCCCTCCTTATCTGCACACGGAACTTACGTTCTTCGGTAAATCCAAGGCTTATGGCTTTTTCTTTTTGTAACATATCCGGCAACAACGCTGCAGCCCTGCGTATGGCACCCCAAATAGCTACCTCGGGCTGCTTCAGGTAAGTGGCTTTGTGTGGCGAATAGAGATTGTAATTTGTAATCTCCAGTTCCGGTATCATTGATTCCCATAAACTGTGCAGGCCTTTCTGGTTACTTAGCTGGCCATCATAGTTAACCGTAGTATGCAAAGGCACATTGGCATCTTCTATATAATGACCAAGGTCGGCAGCATAAAATAATATACTGTCTTTATTACCTTTCTTAAACGCTTCGGTGAGTTTGCCTTTCATATAAACAACATGGTAAGGCACATAGCCATATTTTAATAAACTGTCTTTAGAATACATCTTTACTGCTGATTTCCAGTCCATAGGCATTTTGTGTACTGCATCTTTACCATACATTTCAAGATCAATAAAGTGTTTAGTAGCCTCGGTGCTGTCTGTATTGCGGCGCGTATCAGGGCGGGGGGCATTGGTTACCAGGTATTCCATATTCCGGTAAAAAAAAGTATTCATCCCGCGGGGTAATTCATATAAGGCCAATTGCTGTGCCGTTTTATGAACCAGGAAGCCCCAGCTTCCCGTAAGGAACAATACAGCTATTAATATAAGTGCTACTTTACAATGCTTAAACATCTCCATCTTCATACTTATCTTTTTTTTTACATTTAGTGGCAATATTATGATTTTATGCTACAGTTATTGTAATAATTAGGTGAACAATGCTACTAATCTTCCGTACATCAGCAAAAAAATAAGAGAATCGCTGACAGGTACAGTAAATTTGAAAATAACCTGATACTTATGAGCAATATTTTAGAACTCCACAACCTAAAAAAATATTATGCTACCCAAAAAGCGGTAGATGATATCAGCTTCTCCATCAAACAAGGCAGCATTTTTGGTTTGCTGGGACCCAATGGCGCAGGAAAAACAACCTTGCTAAGGATGATCACCGGGATATTTTTTCCGGATAGTGGCCGTATCCAATTTGATGGTAAGGATTTTGATCCGTTAAACGATATTATCAAAATCGGTTATATGCCCGAAGAACGGGGCTTATACAAAAAGATGAAGATTGGCGACCAGGCCTTATACCTTGCGCAACTCAAGGGCCTGAGCAGAAGCGAAGCCATGGAAAAAATAAAATTCTGGTTTAAAAGATTAGAAATGGAAAGCTGGTGGAATAAAAAAGTAGAGGACCTTAGTAAGGGTATGAGTCAGAAGTTACAGTTTGTAATAACTGTATTACACGAACCCAAGCTGATTATTCTGGATGAACCTTTCAGCGGGTTGGATCCGTTGAATGCAAGCCTGATAAAAGATGAGATTTACGGTTTGGCCCAACGTGGCAGCACCATCATTTTCAGTACCCACCGGATGGAGCAGGTAGAAGAAATATGCGACCACATTGTGTTGGTAAACCTCGGTCAGAAAATATTAGATGGTACCGTAGGCGATATTAAACAACAGTTCAAAGAAAATAAATTCAGCATCAAATTAAGTGAAGTGCCGGCGATGGTAAACAGTAATTCTTTCCAGTTGGCCGATCAGCAGGCAAACGCGTTAACCGTAAGGATTAATGAAGGGTTTAGAAGCAATGATGTAATACAATATTTTTTGCAACAAAACTTAACCATTGAATCATTTAATGAGATACTGCCGTCTTTAAATGAAATATTCATCAACCTGGTTGAGGGCACCAATGCCACATCGCGGGCATTTCAAAAAGTGACTATTTAATCAACCCAATACGCCTCATTCCAAACTAACTATATGAATAAGATATCACTCATCATACAACGCGAGTACCTCACAAGGGTAAAGAATAAAAGATTTATTTTAACGACTATTCTGATGCCATTGCTGATTGTAGGGTTTATTGCCACATCCACTTTTCTTGCCATTAAAGGAAAAGACAGTCATAAAATAGCCGTAATAGACAACAACAGTTTCTTTAAAGGCAACCTTAAAAATAGCAATGAAGTTTCTTTTGATTTTCCTGCCGGTGTGGATACCACTAATTATTTAACAAAGGGCTATACCGATATCATTCTGATTCCGAAATTCGAAGGCAGCCAGAAAGTAAACTACATCATCCGGTCGAAGAAAAGGATCAGCATCACTACTGAGGGTACTATCAGCGACCGTATTAATGCGGCTATAGAAGACAAAATGCTGCAGGATGCAGGTATTAATAAATTAGAATTAGACTCTATTCATAAGCAATCGCAATTTGCCGAGTTAAAAGCAGTGGAAGAAAATGGCGGCACTACCAAAGAGAGCAATGCCGCATTATCGTATGCGATTGGTTTTGGCAGTGGCATGCTCATTTATATTACCATGTTTATTTATGGTGCCATGGTAATGCGTGGCGTGATGGAAGAAAAAACAAACCGAATTGCAGAAGTAGTTATTAGCAGTGTTAAACCTTTTCAATTGATGATGGGCAAGATCATAGGGATTGGTGCCGTGGGCTTAACGCAGTTTTTGATGTGGATTATTTTAATTGTCGGATTAACTACCATAGCCCAGGCGTTCATCCCGCATGATGTGCTTGAACAGGTAAATACTTTACAGCAATACAATGGACAAATGCCCTCAGGCGGAATGGTGAAAGCCGGTGAAGCTGCGCAACAAATATATAAAGTACAGCATACCATCAGCACAGCTAACTGGCCGGTAATAATTGGTTGTTTTATCTTTTATTTCCTGGGTGGTTACCTGTTTTACGCTGCTTTATTTGCGGCAGTTGGCAGTGTGGTAAATGAAGACCCGCAGGATGCGCAAAGTTTGATGCTGCCTATTACCATGCCGATCATTTTTTCGTTTATTATTATGAGCAATGCGGTACAGGATCCAAGTACACCTATTGCTATCTGGGCAAGTATTATTCCATTCAGTTCACCCATGGTAATGATGGCGAGGATTGCATATGGTATTCCGGGAACGGTTCCTTACTGGCAACTGGCAGCGAGTATGGTATCATTAATCGGAGGGTTTGTTTTTACAACCTGGTTAAGCGGAAAAATTTACCGTACCGGTATTTTAATGTATGGTAAAAAAGTAACCTGGAAAGAAATGGGTAAATGGGCTTTTAGAAAGAGTTAATAGATAGCAATTATTTTTTAGCCGCATATTGGCAGATTATTTTAATGATCTCCTAATATGCGGTTTTATTTTGCATTTGACAGTCAAATGGAAACGACACTTATTGGGCCAATGATATACGTACACTTATTCCCGCTTTTGTATTGGTAATAGGTGCAGAAGTGGAGATATAAGGGATAACCCTTCGCTGATCAAAGAAGAATTTGATATTGATCCGGTTATTTAAAACATAATCTATGGAAGGTTGAATAGACACCTCTTTCTGCCCCCCGGTTCCATAAGCATTTGTTTGATCTAAACGGCTGTTACTGTTTGATACATCGCGCATAGACAGATCGAACTTAAAGGTCAGGTCGTTTTGTAATTTTTTTCCGTTTCCGCCAGGTAATTTAAAAGGAAGATTAAATCCTTTCTTACGCCAGCTGGCCCCCACCGTCCATTCAGTGGTGCGGCTTTCACTTAACTGGTAATCAATCAAACTCAGACTTAATAAACGTTTCTTGCTGTATTTAAAATTCAGGTTAAGCTGATCAATCGTAGTAACTTCAATACCGATTAGCGGTTCAAAACTTTCATTCATTGTAATATTAGGTACCAGGAAATACGGGATGTAATTACCACTTACCGTATCAATAAACCCGGGCGCACTAAAACGGAAAGGATCCTGGTACAATAAAGCACTGTTGAAACTATTCATACTGAGCGTGCCCACGTAGCCATGCGTTATAGTAATATTACTGAATTTAGCAGCCAATGCCGGTATTTTGGTCAACCCGGTATATGACATTTTCCAATTAGGTCTCGGCAGTAACCCACTGAAAGGATTGGAGCTTATTTTTGAGTTCGACTGTTTAATCAAAGGAAAAGCATTCGGGTCTTTACCGGTATATGCGGCAATAAATGCGGGCACCAATACATCCTGCGCATAACGGCCATATCCTTTTGCATAACCATCCGCTGCAAATTTTTGTCCTGCCGGTAAAGCCTGCCAATAAGGATTTTGTTCTGCCACTCTTTTTGAAATGATCAATCGGTTACTTTCAAATGTTCTGAAAGTCTCTGATATCTCATTCGGGTTATGACTTCCAAACAATGTACCAAATGAAATATAAGAAATACTGAACCCGCCACTGGCCAATGGATTCAAATGATTAAGCCCCGTTTTACCGGTTGTATCTTTAAATAACTCTGAATATTCTTTCGTGAATGTTTTATCCAGGTTGATATCAATCCTAAACTCCCTGATGGGTTCTATTTGCGCGGTGATACTGAAACGCTGTTCAAAATTTTGCCTGAACAGAAAATTAAAAGTACTGTCCCTGGTGATTAATCCCTGCGATGCTTTTTTATTCAGCCAGTTAGTATCAGGCTGCCTGCCAAAAACATAATCCAGTCCGGGGGCCAGGCTATTCCAGTTTTGACCAAGGTATTGCGCGCTATCCGTGTATCCCGGTAAGCGGCTGCTATACCTTGCCGAATAGTTAAATGTTACGGCTTTCAACATGGTTACAAACCTGCCTACGGCCCTGGTAGCCCCACTGAGCTCGGTTGGCTCATTGGCCTTACTTAATTTCTGGGCAATACTTTCATCCCTTTTCTGTTGCCGCCATTTCTTTAATGCTTCCGTTCTTTTTTTACCCTTTAATCCTTTTACCACTTCCTCCTTAGTAAGGATAACCGAACCTATAGCAGTTGCATTATTTTTCAAATTCCCTTTCGTTGCGGGATTTTGAGGATTAGGTTTTGGCGGCGGTATATTATCAAGCGAACGCAACCATTTTGATTTGTTATATAAACTTGTGAAATTAAATTGTGCGGTAAGGTTATTGTCCTGTGTGTTTTCTATGGTATTGCCAAGGTTAATGGCAATACGGCTGGCACCTATCCAATTGTAAGAAGTTCCATAACTGTATCGGGCCGTTATCCAATCGGTTAAAGGGAATTTATTGAGCGGGAGGCTGTAATTAAGGGTTGCTCTTTGTTGGTACAGGGTATTTCTTCCACCTTTAAAAAGATTTTCTCTAACCGTATCTTTCTTTTCTTTGGTATCAATCCTTCCAAAAGGTTCATCTATCCTTGCATTGTTGGTTGCATTAAAATCCAAATTAAGCGATCTTGAAAGATCCCAACGCATATTGTAAAAACGGTCGAAAGTAAAATACTTGTCGTAAGTGGTATCTACTCTTTCCACCTTACTGTCTACCGTATTTACTATCCTTGGTATGAATTCACCAAACTGCCGGTTAATATCAGCCCTGAAACTTAAAAAAGAGGGTTTCAGGTTAAAATTAAAATCTTTTATCAAAGCCAGCCAGGGTGTTCTTGATCCGATCAGTTTTTTAAAGGGCTCAATGTATTTTGATTGTCCCACAAAAGTATACCCAAGTCCGCCACGTTGTTTGGTAACCGTATTCTGCAATATCACAGGACTGCTTTGCGTAATCTGTGAATAGGCATAACTAAAATCAAAATTACTGAGCCTTAATAGTCCCGGTTTATTGGTACCCGGCAATATTTTTACATTCGTAAAATTCACACTTTTGATTGTTGTTTGATCCACTGCTGCATTCCGGATAGAATCGCGTTTTTCTTTGGGGCTGCTATTCAATTTGTCTTTATACTTCACATCGCCGTCATAAGGGTCGTATTCAGGTGTAAGTAGTGTCCTGTTAATGCTTGCATACACCGGAATTGACAACCTTGCTTTTTTGGGTACCAGTTTACCTGCATCAATATTAGCAGCTGCATCAAACTGTGAAAGGTTTTCACGAGCCCTTTCATTTACCCTTTGTTCAATGGTACCAAAGCCGGTAGTGTGTGTATTGCCAGAAACAGATATGGTACCCAGGTCTGCTAAAGTAAGGTCTACCCTTCCCTGGGCGGCCCAGCCACCACGTTCATCCAATTCCGATAAACGCAATTCATTCACCCATACTTCAGCATTTACAATAGCACCATCCGCTTTTAACGGATTTTCTATCCCTATCAGCATACCCCTTACCTGGCTAAGGTTCGGGTTACCCATAATGGAGATCTGTTTATTATCCAATATATCCCTGAATATTTTAGTAAGTGAGGCTCCTGCATTATTTCTTTTCAGTTTCAGGTTGATCAATGACGACAAACTAAAATCAAGGTTATTTTCTGTAGGCCATATTTTTTCTTCCTGTCCCCGCACATACGTACCGGGTGCTGTAATTTTTAAGGGTATTTTGATCTCATAATAATTATTCAGGAAATCCTGGCCTATTCTCACCACCGCATACAGCTCATTATCTTTTAATGGTCTTTGACCGATAACAGATTCAGCATGTATGTACATAGCTAATTTGCCATACTGGTTGATGTTTAAATTCAAGGTTTTAAACACACCCCTTGAATCGCCGGTAAGCAGGTTGTTTACTTTTAAACTCATGGCCTGCTCATTCTGCTGCAGGTTAACACCATTATTACTTAACAATTGAACACGTTCAACACCGGGTGGCATCAGGTAATTAACAGGGGTGCGGCTGCTGTTGTCTTCCAAATTCACTGCCAATGTATTAAAGATCGTGCCGCCTGCATTATTGATGGGTGTATAGGATCCGGTAGTATCAATATTATAAATAAACTGGCGCCACTGGTTACGCACAAGATCCATCCTGGCTAAACGCAAAACCACAGAGTCTTCAAAATCAGTAAGGTATAACCTTGCAAAACGGATAGATTTAAAATCAGGAATATTCCCTACTTTTCTTGAATAGCCTTTAATAGGGATGCGGAATAAAAACCAGTTTTCTGTGCGCCTTAATCCATCGGCAGAATTAACGTTTACTACCCGTTTGTCTGTAATATAAGGTGTGATACCAACATCCATTCCGGGCTTTAATTCAATTTCATATTCGTAGTAAGCTTCTGTTTCATTCAACGTGTTATCGCGGTTCAAATCCTCATTATCGGGATATAAAGTGGCAGCAGAAGAAAATTGTCCGCCGGTAGTGGCAACAGGTGAATTTCCTTGTGGGTTATTAAAGTCTTTATACCTACCCAGTATACCCGTTCCGGCTGCATCAAAAACAGGGTCGCGGTACCATCTGTAATCATCATTGGATGGATCTGCCAATGCCCGCTGATAAGCGACTGAGCCGGTTCCGAAATTGTTAGCCAGCCTTTGTAATACATACCCTTTCTTTCTTCTTTCCGCATCATCATCCAATCCATCAAAACCTACATCCTGGTATTGCCTGTCGTTGGGGTCATTACTGAATGACTGTGTAATCTGTATCGGGTTAACCGGTGTTTTGCCCCATGTATTACTGCTATCCACTGCCGCAGGAATATTTGGTGTATTCATCCCGTTTTCATAAAAACGTTTGCCATCTTTCAAAATATCTTCACTCACGCTACCGAAATTCAAGTACATTTTTCCACCCTTGCTGTTAGGATTTTTTATGAATGGATCCTGTACCCAAATCTCTGTGAATTCAATATTACCGGTCTCAAAATCCGTTTGATCAATTGCGCGCATCAATCCGCCCCATCGGGTTGCAGGTTTTGACAATTTTCCTTTGCCATTTATTTCTGTTGCGCGGCTTTCAAAATTGTATGGGCCTTTTTCAGTTGGATAATACGCCAAATCAAAAGTAGCTGCCTGAACATCGGTAATATTAGTTGTACGCTGCGGAAACAATTCATTCGTAAACACCTGCCTCACCCTCGGATCACTCAGCTCTGCAAGATCTTTACGCAGCGGGTTATTCGGACTGTTCCTGTCCTGTAAATTAGGTTCAATATTATACCATGCCAGTTTTGCGCGGTTGAAATTATAATCTATAGAATCGGTTAAAGTAGCTTCAGGAAATTTGGGGTTTCCCTGCGGTGTGGATGCCAGTGCCCATGCAACAAAAGGAAAACGAAGATCAATACTTGTACGCGTTCCTTCAAAATCATCCAAAAAAATCAATCCCTGATCCCCGGAACCGATTTGCGATGGATGTCCCGGTTTGAGTACTGCACCTTCGCCATAAGCAGTAATGAATGATTTGGCTTTGGTTGAATAGAATGGCAACTTATCCAGAAGCCGCGTTAGTCCGGGTAATTCAGATCGATAACTAAAGTCGCCTCCATACATGGTGTTCTTGATCGGATCCTCACCATAGCCCATCTTTGTAAAAAAAGGTCGTTCTGCCAAACGCACAAAAGATGTTCCAATCGTTAATTTCTTATTCGCTACATAGTCCAGCCGCAGCCCGGTAAAACTTCTTTGCTGTATACCGAAGCCGGCATTATTTTCAAATGAAACTTTTACTGCGGCATTTGAACTGAGTATACCGGCATTAATAATTTTAACAGTACCCAGGTTATAATCCACCACATAATCGGCACCCTCACGTAAAACTAACCCGCCAGCTGTAACGGTAACTGACCCCGGCGGAATATTGAAAGCATTTAATGAAATTTCAGACCCGCCTGCGCTTCCTTTTACCTGGCCCTGCATCACAAACCTGTTTAGGTTGGCATAGGTTTGTGCAATGGCCTTAATAGAATCGTACAATTGATAATAGACATATTTCTTTTTGAGCGCGGTTGATTGTCCGGCAAAAGCCAGGGTATCCAGGTCGCGACCAAAAGGCTCCAGTACCGGAAATACCACGCGGCCCATTTGAGGCAGTACGGTAAACCCTTCTATATAATCAAATACCCCATCCGGTTGCGGATCGTTTCGATTATTAAGCCTGTCGAGGTTTAAGATACGTAACAGCGACTTACCATCTACCGCGGGAGAGCTTTCAGGCAGGTATCGCTTTAATCCGCCGCTGGGTTCTTCGTATAAAACATTCAGTTTAAAATCTTCTTTTTGTATGCCACCGAACAGGTCGAGCGAATACACATTTTTCATCATCCAACCCCATGTTGGCAACTCTGTTCTTTGCGAAGTGGCTTTTAATAATTTAAGGAACAATACTTTTTGTACGCCCCGTGATGAATCTAATGCTACATCCTGCGAAAACTCACCAATCTGGTAAACCCTCCCGTTATAAGTGTATTGATACGCTACTGCCAATACTTCATCGGACTGTAACTGCACATTAATAGAAACAAAACCAACCTGCGGATTGAAATAGTATTCCGCGGGAGTTAACTTACGGGCAAACGTTTTTTCATAATCATCAACCGGTTTCAGTCCTTTAGACAGAAGCAATGTATTGATCAATGCGGGGTTACGGGCATTAGGGTTACTTACTAATGAGGAATACAGGTCATTCGCACCATTTGCAGGTAATGGATTTGTAGTGAGTGACCTTACAGCCGGGTTATAGGGTTTTGATTCTGCAAGGTCCATCAAACCCACAATATCACGGGCATCGGTTGTAGCGCCGGTTCGGTTGGTTACCCATATTTCCATCCTTTGTATCTGTACCTGCGAGTTTACCACCGGCAGGTTCGACATAGTTTTGTTATAATTATTGCGAAAGTATTGTCCTAATAAAAAGTGGCGGTTTTCTTCATAATCATCCAGTTTCTTTGTAAAATTCTGAGAAGAGGTCCCGCCCTGCAGGCCAACAGACTGCCGGGAAGATTTTTGGTTGGCCAATGCAGCGGTAACAAATAATTTCCCGAACTGCAATTGGGTTTTTATACCAAATAAATTTTGTGCACTGGGTATTAATACGCTTCTTGATTGAAAGGAGATATTACCTGCTTCGAGACTTTTAATAATCTCATCATCCAGTCCTTTGTAATCAAGTTTCAATTGATTATCGAAACCGAAATTAGAAATGGTACTATAGTTAATAGGGAATTTGAGTTTCTCGCCAATGTTTGCATTTACATTTACTTTGGCATTCATATCGAAATCAAAACCACCGTTTTTCCTGGCCCGCTCTGGTAAGGTGGGGTTATCAATATTCTGCCCCTGGTAGCCGGCCATAATATTCACTTCACCTGTGGGGCGGATATCTACTTTTAAACCATTGCCACTTAACCCGAAAATGCGGTCGAATAATTTATCGTAGATCCGCATTTTAGGCCGCGGTGTTTTCAGGTTCAGGGTTGTTAATGCATCTGCCCTTTTTTTGAAATAATCGGTTTCAGATTGTTGTGCGCGTATTTTCCAGAATTCATCAAAAGTTAAAGACGTGGGCTTACGGTAATAAGTGCCGCCTATTTTTTCTACTATATAATATTGCCTTGTCTTGGGATCGTATTCAATATCTCTTTTGATAAGGGAATTATCGCCGATATTAAATGGATTTTTGCTGGGGTCCGACAAAGGATCTCCCCTCCGGTCGTTTATGGGATAACGCACAGAATCTTTTTGCTGTGATGAGGCTCGTATGCCCGACAGCAAAAGAATAACGATACATATAAAATAGCGAATGGCCTTCAAACAGTTGCGCTTGGTTAGGTAGAAATAGATACGATAATTACAAAACTTAGTTACGTAGAAATTGAGGCTATAGTTTATAAGTTTTTAAGTGCTTGTTTAATAATGTCTTCCAGTGAACTGTTTTCTGTTATCGATGCCATGGTCTTTTTCACCGCCTGTTCTGCCATTGGTCTGCCAATACCCAATGCGATCAAGGCATTTACAGCATCCCCATCTGTTGTTTGAACCCCGGCAACTGCAAAGGGAGAGTCAAAATTTTGCTTGGCGAATTTATCTTTCAACTCAACAATCAAACGTTCGGCCGACTTTTTACCTATGCCTTTGATACCTTCTAACTGCCTGGTGTTGCCTTGTACAATGGCCCGGGCAATTTCATCGGGACGCATACCAGACAACATCATCCTTGCCGTAGATGCACCTACCCCGGAAACGCTGATCAATTGCAAAAACATCTCTTTTTCTGCCAGTTCTGCAAAACCAAAAAGGGTTTGGGCATTCTCGGTAATATGCAGGTGCGTAAAGAGTAACCCGGTTTCTTTATTGCTGATGGCAGAATACGTATGCAGGCTCACCTGAAGGTCGTATCCAACGCCATTTACATCCACCACCACACGGGCGGGGGTTTTCACAGCAAAATGTCCTCTAACAAAAGCGATCATACCGGTTTCAAAAATATGTTAAAATAGATTGCGTCAGTCAACTTTATTACTAAGGCGGTAAAATTGTACGAATATGGCTAAAATCCACTGACTGTCACCCTCCTGCACTTATCCTGCCACTAAACCAAGGTTTGTATAATTATAATGAAATCTTTCTGGATATTTGCGGCAATCTTAGACATCAATATGCATAAAATAACAGCTGCCATCACCTCGGTAGGAGGATATGTTCCGGAAACCAAACTCACCAATTTTGAACTGGAGAAGATGGTAGATACAAATGACGAGTGGATCCGCACCCGTACCGGCATTTCGGAAAGAAGGATTTTAAAAGAACCCGGTAAAGGCAGCAGCGATATGGCTGTACCGGCTGTTCAGGAAATCCTGCTTAAAAGGAACCTTGACCCAAAAGATATTGATTGCCTGATCTGTGCTACGGTAACACCTGATATGGTTTTCCCCGCCACAGCTAATATCATCTGCGATAAAATAGGTGCCACCAATGCCTGGGGTTATGATATGAGTGCCGCCTGCAGTGGTTTCCTGTTCGCATTAACCACTGGTGCCATGTACATTGAAAGTGGCCGTTACAAAAAAGTAATTGTTGTTGGGGTTGATAAAATGAGTGCCATTGTTGATTATACCGACCGGGCCACCTGTATTATTTTCGGCGACGGGGCCGGAGCTGTGTTGCTCGAGCCTTCTACTGACGGTACAGGTATTTTGGATAGTATTTTAAGAAGTGATGGAAGCGGTCGCCAATACCTGCACATGAAAGCGGGTGGCTCTGTAAAACCTGCCACAGTTGAAACCGTTTTGGCTAAAGAACATTTTGCCTATCAGGAAGGCCAGCCCGTTTTTAAGTTCGCCGTAAAAGGTATGGCCGATGTAAGTGCCGAATTATTAGAGCGCAATAATATGACCGGCGATGATATTGCCTGGCTGGTACCCCACCAGGCCAACCTGCGTATAATTGATGCCACCGCCAACCGCATGGGACTTGACAAGGAAAAAGTAATGATCAATATTCAGAAATACGGAAATACAACGGCAGCAACTATCCCATTATGTTTGTGGGACTGGGAGAAACAATTGAAGAACGGGGATAACCTGGTGCTGGCCGCTTTTGGTGGCGGGTTTACCTGGGGTGCTACTTTGGTGAAATGGAGCTATTAAACGCATAGCACGCATACATACTCATGTATCAATTCAAAAATTATGAATAAACAATTTCCGCTTACAGGTATCAGTTCCGTAGCTATTCATGCCGCGGGAAAAGACAATGCAGATTACGCGCATCTTACACCTATTTATGCTACTTCTACTTTTACATTTGATTCGGCACAAGAGGGTTCAGACCGTTTTGCAGGAGCCGATAAAACAAAAATATACAGCCGGTGGGGCAATCCTACTTTTACTACAGCAGAAGAAACCATTGCTGCATTGGAAGCCTTCGGCCTTAGTAACCCTGATGGCAGCCCGCTACAACTGAAGGCACTATTACATTCGAGCGGACAGGCTGCTATGACAACCCTTTTTTTAAGCACGCTAAAAGCAGGTGATACGATCCTTTCGCATTTTTCTTTATATGGTGGCACACATGAACTACTGCTGAAAGTACTTGCTCAAACCGGCATCAAGACCACCCTTATTGATATGCACGACCTGAACCTTGTAGAGGATGCATTAAAAAAAGATCCGTCTATCAAACTGGTTCATATAGAAACACCTGCCAATCCAACCATTCAATGTGTAGATATTGAAGAGATCACCTTATTGGCCAAACAACACAACATATTGGTTTCAGTAGATAATACTTTTGCAACGCCTTATCTTCAGCAGCCTTTTCAATATGGTGTGGATTTTGTTTTTCATTCAACAACTAAATTTTTAAATGGCCACGGTACCGCCATCGGTGGTGTATTATTGGGTAAGGACCTGGAGTTTATGCGCACAATTATTTGGAAATGGCATGCATTATTAGGTGGTAATAGCAACCCATTCGACGCATTTTTATTAACGCAGGGAATGAAAACACTGGAACTGCGTATGGAGCGGCATTGTCATAACGCAATGGAAGTGGCCGAATTTCTTGCTAACCACCCTGCCATTGCCCATGTAAATTATAATGGATTAAGTTCCCACCCGGATTATGCAGTGAGTATGAAACAAATGCGGCATCCCGGCGCTTTAATGAGTTATGAATTAAAAGGCGGACTTGATGCAGGCAAACGTTTTATTGATGCATTGCAGATGTGCGTTCGCGCAGTTTCATTGGGTACTGTTGATACGTTGTTATCTCACCCGGCCAGCATGAGTCATTTTGGGTTGAAGCAGGAAGAACGTATAAAATTTGGCATTACGGATGGTTTGATCAGGATGAGTGTGGGTATTGAAAATATAGCCGATATACTCAATGACCTTGAACAGGCTTTACAAAAGGCATAAAATATTCATCCTCTCATAATTGCTTTTCGCCCGGTAAGTGTTTACATTTATCGGGCTTTTTCATTCCCGAAGATTTCGGTAAACCTAAATTAACGATATGCGCAATTTATCCTGCCTCTTTATCCTCTGCTTTGTAATGATATCCTGCCAAAGCAAAAAATACGATACCATTATCCGCAATGGAATGATCTATGACGGTAATGGTGCCGCCCCGCTCAAAGGAGACATTGCCATTAAAAATGATACCATCGCTTTTATCGGCGACCTTGCCCATGAATCGGCAAAAAATGAAGTGGATGCAAAAGGCATGGCAGTATCCCCGGGTTTTATCAATATGCTCAGCTGGTCGCCTGTTTCATTAATTGCAGACGGAAAATCGCAGGGTGAAATAAGAGAAGGCGTAACACTTGAAGTATTTGGCGAAGGAGAAAGCATGGGTCCTTTAAATGCAAAAATGAAAAAGGAAATGCAGGATGACCAACCGCTTTTCCAATACAAAGTTGACTGGAACACACTTGGTGAATACATGCAGTCCATGGAAAAAAGAGGTATTAGCTGCAATATTGCTTCATATGTTGGTGCCACTACTATTCGCGCCAATGTGATTGGCGAAGACAACCGCGACCCAACACCTTCCGAACTAAACAGGATGAAAGAATTGGTAAAACAGGCTATGGAAGAAGGTGCATTGGGCGTAGGCACATCGCTTATATATCCGCCCGCTTTTTTTGCAAAAACAAATGAGTTGATTGAATTATGCAAGGCAGCAGCACCTTATGGCGGGGGATATATTTCTCATATGCGCAGCGAAGGAAATAAACTGAACGAAGCAGTGGAAGAACTTATTACTATTGCCAAAGAAGCTCATGTGCATGGCGAAATTTATCATATGAAAGCCGCGGGTATTGATAACTGGAGTAAAATGGATAGTGTGATCAGAAGAGTTGAACGGGCCAGGAAAGAAGGGATTGATATTGCCGCCAATATGTACACCTATACTGCCGGGGCCACAGGTATGACGGCTTCTTTACCCCCTTCTTTACAGGATGGCGGATTTGGTAAA
>JAYTOS010000076.1:0-9233 GCA_043747705.1 Bacteroidota bacterium | reverse complement strand
TACCGTTCTACTTTCAGGTCGTTCAGTCCTTCTGATCCGCGTAGTTCTTCCAGCCTGATAAACCGGTCCAGCTCGGGTGAGGTAAGTTTATCTTTTGTGTATTTATCCCTGCTAAGGTCATAGGGCTTGAAGTTGAAGTTCATCATCCGTGTAATGTCCATAGTTACCTGTTCTGCCAGTGGCTGCAGTTTTCTGTCTATTAACTGTTCCAGCTTCCATTTTTTGGTGGTCGTATCCCATGAAATAGCGTCGGCACGGATATTTTGGATCACTTTATCTTTATCCACTTTATATAAAAAAATAGGTCCGCCCCTTTTGGTAAGTGTATCATAGGCATAGATGCCTGCATAAGTAAATGAATCGATCCGTAAATAAATATTACTGCTGGTACTTAATAAGGAGTTGTAAGAATTGTTTTTATCAATATAATTCGCTTCGAATGTACCCCGTACCTGGTTGGCTTTGGGCACCACGTATTGATTGGCAAACCAAAGCATCAATGCCAGAATCCCGCCACCAATCCAATAAGGACGAAGCCAGCGATTATAGCTGGTTCCACTGGCCAGTATGGCAATGATTTCACTTTTACCGGCCATTTTAGAAGTGAAAAATATAACCGCAATAAACACAAACAGGGGAAATAATAACGCGATGATATGGGGTATAAATCCGAAATAATATTGTGTAACGATACGCCTTACCCCGAGCCCGGATTTTACAAAATCGTCCGTCTTTTCACTAATATCCACCACTACGGCGATAATGGCAAACAGAAAAATAGCAAAGAAGAATGTGGTTAAGAATTTCTTTAGTATGTACCAGTCGAGTATTTTCATTGATCGTTATCCAAACAAAGATACAGGGGGATGGGGTATGGGCAATGGTGGAAAGGTTAAAACGTGAATGGTGAATGGGTAGTGACGCATTAATAACTTACACGTAAGTCCTGGCTTACAGGAATTTTCAAATTCATCCTCACAACCGCTGCTTTACGATCTGGATCATTTCTTTCTTCCAGCCTGCAAAACTACCATCCACAATATGCTTTCTTGCCGCTCCTACCAGCCATAAATAAAACGACAGGTTTTGAATACTCGCCAATTGTAAACCTAATAGTTCATCAGCTACAAATAAATGGCGCAAATAAGCTTTGCTGTAATATTGGCTCATCTCAGAAGGCAGGCCGGGATCTATTGGTGAGAAATCGGATGCCCATTTTTTATTTTTAATATTGATCACTCCCTGTGTAGTAAATAACATACCGTTGCGGCCATTGCGGGTAGGCATTACACAATCAAACATATCAATGCCAAGGTCAATACATTCGAGAATATTCCAGGGTGTGCCTACACCCATTAAGTAGCGTGGTTTTGCTGTGGGCAGATTATCACAGCAGTGTTCTGTAAATTCATACATCATCTCCTCCGGCTCGCCAACACTTAAGCCACCAATCGCATTTCCTGTTGCGTCTTTAGAAGCAATGTATTCGCAGGATGCCTTGCGAAGATCTTTATACGTACTTCCCTGTACGATGGGGAAAAGATTTTGTGTGTAGCCGTATTTATCAGGGGTTTCCGCTAAACGTTGAAAGCATCTGTCTAACCAGCGATGTGTGAGGTGCATACTTTTTTCAGCGTAAGTATAATCGCTCGGATAAGGCGGACATTCATCAAAAGCCATAATAATATCAGCACCAATACTGCGCTGGATATCCATAACCGATTCGGGTGTAAACAAATGCCTGCTTCCATCAATATGTGACTGAAACATTACGCCTTCTTCTTTGATCTTACGGTTAGCGGCCAAAGAAAAAACCTGGTAGCCACCACTATCGGTAAGAATGGGCTTATGCCATCCATTGAATTTGTGCAGCCCGCCCGCAGCTTCCAATACTTCTGTTCCCGGCCGCAGGTATAAATGATAGGTATTACCCAAAATGATCTGTGCCTTTACATCCAGTTTTAATTGTTGTTGTGTAACCGCTTTTACGGTACCTACAGTACCTACTGGCATGAAAATGGGTGTGGCTATTTCACCATGATCAGTGGTTATCATGCCCGCCCTTGCTTTAGAGCCCGTTGCCTGAGCATGTAACTGAAATTCCAATGCTGCCATTTGTCAAAAGTAAGGGAAGAGACGGAGTGTATGGTCAATCGTCTATCGACCTTATTCAATACCCGCCAATTCTTTTCCACACCCCCAACACAGCAAGCACACAAAACGTTATTTTTGCCGGATGATGATACCACCCATCTTATGGCCGATTCTCTTTTATGTTTTTTGTACAGTGATCGCTATCCAGGTTTTTTACTACCTGTATTTTTTTAGCCGTCTCGCTATGTATACGATTCCCGGTAAAGAAGTTACCAATGAACATCCTATTTCGGTGGTAATCTGCGCGCGTGATGAAGCGGAAAACCTGGCAAGGAATTTACCGGGGGTTTTGGTACAGGAGTACAAATCTTCCCATGAAGTGGTGCTGGTTAATGATAACTCCACTGATGAAGGCAGATACGTGATTGAAGAGTTTCAAAAATCTTTTAAAAACATCAACCATATACAGCTTACCCAGGAAGCAAAGATGATCACCGGTAAAAAATTCCCTTTGTCAATGGGTATCAGAAGTGCTAAATATGAGATCCTTCTATTAACCGATGCAGATTGTATGCCGGCTTCTGAATTCTGGATGCAGAAAATGCAGGATGAATATGATGATAAGACCGAGATCGTTTTAGGTTACGGTGCCTATCATAAAAAACCGGGCTTATTAAATAAACTCATCCGTTTCGAAACCTTTCATACAGCTATCCAATATCTCTCTTATGCCCTGGCCGGCAAACCTTATATGGGTGTGGGAAGGAACCTGAGTTATAAGAAAGAGGTTTTTCTGCGCAACAAAGGGTTTTCTTCCATTAACCATATACCCAGTGGCGACGATGATCTTTTTATTAACCAGGTGGCTACTGCAGAAAATACCGCAATTGTTATTGATCCATTGGCACATACCTTTAGTGAACCCAAAAGAAGCTGGGGTGACTGGATGACGCAAAAATACCGGCACTACACAACCAGTCGGTATTATAAAGGCATTCATAAGTTTTTACTCGGATTGTATTCCCTTAGTTTGTTCCTTGTTTATCCGTTATTGGCGGTGTCCATGATTTTCTATAACTGGTGGATACCACTGGCTGTATATGCTGTGCGTTTACTGATACAGGCTATTGTATTTTTTAAAGGGATGAAAAAATTAAACGAGCAGGACCTATGGCCCTGGTTCCTGTTATTGGATATCTGGATGTTCTTTTATTTCATTTTCACTATCCCCGCCATATGGAAAGCACCCCGCAAAAACTGGGCTTGATCCTGAAATACTTTGATGATTTTTCTGAAGCGCAGATACAACAATTTACCGCGCTGGAAGAATTATATACAGAATGGAATGCAAAAATAAATGTGATATCCCGAAAGGATATTGACAGTATTTACCTGCACCATGTTTTGCATTCATTAAGCATTGCCGCTATTGCCGATTTCCAACCCGGCACACAGGTGATTGACATTGGCTGCGGCGGCGGTTTTCCGGGTGTACCGCTGGCCATTTTTTTTCCTAAAGTAAAATTTCACCTGGTAGACAGTATTGCCAAGAAATTAAAAGTGGTAGACGCTGTTTGCGAAGGTGCCAATATTACCAATATCACCACCCAGCATACCCGCGCGGAAGATATTAAGAACCGGAAATTTGATTATGCCATTTCAAGAGCAGTTGCCCCATTAAAAGACCTTTGGCAATGGAGTGCCCCCCTCCTAAAAAAAGATCATACAAAAACGCTGCCCAACGGATTGATCTGCCTCAAAGGCGGCGACCTTGCCCAGGAAATTTTCGAAAGCGGCCTCCGCCCCAAGATGATGCCCATCTTTAAAATTTTCCCGGAAGAATATTTTGAGGAGAAGTTTGTGATACATGCGGCGAAGTAATATTATTTTGAATGTTGAATTTTAAATGTTGAATGTGATAAGGTATCCTTCAACATTTAAAATTCAACATTCAACATAACCCTAATCCGGTATCACCAACTTATTATTCGTCTTATTCACATCTGCCATGCGCTGACTCGGGTCTATCTCGATAGATTTGATATCACCAATACTCCTTGTTGTTTCAAATGCATAGTCGGGGTGTGTCCATTTCCATTCTGTATGAACAGTTCTTGGAACATTACTTTCTGCAGGTTTTTCACCATATAGTAAACTGAGCGGTATATAGTGCATTTCCTGCGTACCATCCTTAAATGTAACCAGCACATCTATCGGCATGGGCATTTTGCCAATGCGTTTTATAGTGATCATGGTTTTACCCTCTTTCACATTAATATCACCCACTGAATAATCAATGGTTTTTGTACTGTTGATCCAGTATTCTTTATACCAGTCCAATTCCATATTGCTCAGCTTTTCGGCCACACGGATAAAATCATTTGGGTTGGGATGTTTAAACCGCCACTGGTAATAATAGGCCAGCAATATTTTATCACGGATACTGTCACTCACAATATAACCCAACTGCGACATGAATACAGCGCCTTTACTATATGCAGCATTACCATATGCATAATTGGTATTGTAATGATCGGAATGCGTACTGGCGGGTTCTTCCAAACCGCTTTTCACCAGGTTAAAATAACCCCTGTATTCGCTATTAAACCAAAACCCTTTTGTATTTCGCAAAGTGGCCATTACACGGGTGCTGGAATAATCAGTAAAGCCTTCATCCATCCATGGGTATAAAGATTCATTGGTGCCCAGCATCATCTGGTACCAACTATGCATCCATTCATGCAATGCCGTTCCCACACTGGCATTTTTAATAAGTGTGGCCATTGGGTATTCCATCCCACCATCACCACCCTGTATAAATGTATAGGTTTTGTAAGGGTAGGCCCCGAATGTTTTAGCTATTATCGGGTAAGCCAGTGCAGCGGTATCTGCCATTTTCTGCCACCTGTTTTCTACTGAGTCAACTGCTTTATAAACAAACCTGAGCAGCGGGCCACCTTGTGTAGGACGGGTAATCATTTTATACGTTGGATCAGCGGCCCACACAAAATCATGCACATTATATGCCTGCCATTGCCAGGTATTGGTAGCACCTGTATTGGATTTCGCCTTCACGCCAGTTGCTTCATATCCAAAGCCCATATCATTGGCATTCATTAAATCACCGCCGGCAGCAACCATGTAATTTTTATCTATGGTGATGTTCACATCAAAGTCGCCCCATACCCCATAAAATTCCCTTGCTATGTAAGGATTCGCATTCCAGCCCTGGTAATCGTACTCAACCATTTTGGGGTACCACTGGCTCATACTGTAACGGATACCTTCTTTATTATCCCTGCCGCTTCTGCGGACCTGCAAAGGTACCTGCGCTTCAAAACTCACTTCAAGCAATGCTTTTGCTTTTGGAAGGATGGGCTTACTCAGCAACACTTCTAAAATAGTTTCGTGTTCTTTTAGTTTTTGTTCTACCCCGTTTATCAGAATACTTTTTACTTTCTGGTAGCCAATCTCTTCGGGTGTTAATTTGCTTATACGGTCTTTTACCCTTGCATCCCAATCAAGTCCATCACTATCCTTTTTGGGTTCTGCGATCCTTGTCTTACCAAGTTCAATACTCCGTACATCCATACTGCTGCCGGGTTGAAATGCGTTCCAGTACAAATGAAAATATACCTTACTCAATGTATCAGGCGAATTATTGGTGTACTCCAGTTTCTCTGTTCCGGTAAAACGGTTGGTAATGACATCCATGCTCACGTTGATATTGTACTTGATACGCTGCTGCCAACGATCGGACTGTGCATACGCGGATGAAAGATGCAAAGTGGCCGCCAGCAGGAACCATACATTCAGGAAATATTTTCTCATTATATAAAGGGGGTTTAAAGTGGTAAATTTCAGGAAATTACAATTATAAAAAGCATCTAAAATGACCAATGGGCGAAAATTTACTTTACATGTGAAAAAAAAGTAATGCCGGCTACACATGGTGTAAACCGGCATCTGGGGGGAACTACTACTTTATCTAAATCCTACATCGTTAAAACCTCTTTTTTTAATTGGCCTTTTGAATCAAAATAAATATATTTTTTCTGTTGATCTGCATTGCGGATCAAAATCCGGTATTGTACTTCTTTGTCTTTTTCCTCTATGGTATTCACTTCCTGAGCATACCATGAGCCAAACTTGCTTTGGCTAAAACCGTTCTTTACGTTATCGCGCAGGTCGCCAAAACTTAGTTTTTTCGTTTGTTCCAGCCACTCGCCTTTTCTATTGTATTTTACATTGCAAGGCTGCCCATACACGTAAAAATTAGCGGCATAAGCGTTCGTCTCCTGCACCCACTTCACATTTGTTATCATGGGATACTTCATTTTAAAAGCAGTAAGCACTTCGGGGGGTATGGATTTGGGTTGGGCGGTGCTGGCTCCTGTGATGATGCAGAAGAATATGAGTAAGCTGGCAGCTATATTTTTCATAGTCATGTTTTATAGAATTAAAACAAGACTTATGCCAGCTATCCCTTGCCTGCAATCACTATTACAATCTCACCTTTAACCGTTTTATTGGTGAAATGATTACACACTTCAGAAAGGCTGCCTCTTTTGTTTTCTTCGAAAAGTTTGGTCAACTCCCGGCTTACGCAACACTGTCGCTCACTGCCGAACCAGGTTATGAACGATTCCAGTGTTTTTACCAAACGCATGGGGCTTTCATAGAAAATCATTGTTCTTTCCTCGGTAGCCAGTTGCTGCATCAATGTGTGGCGGCCTTTTTTGAGTGGTAGAAATCCTTCAAATACAAAACGGTTTGCAGGTATGCCACTATTTACAAGCGCTGGGACAAAAGCAGCGGCCCCGGGCAGGCATTCTATTTTTACATCGTGTTTGATGCATTCCCTTACCAATAAAAAAGCGGGGTCTGAAATGCCAGGTGTACCTGCGTCGGTAATCAAAGCCATGGTTTTTCCTGAGCGGAGCTGGTCAACAATATGCGCTACAATCTTATGTTCATTGTGCTGGTGATAAGGGGAAAGGGGTTTCTGAATATGATAATGATTCAGCAATTTGGAAGAAGTTCGGGTATCCTCACACAATATCACATCTACCTGCTGCAACACTTCCAATGAGCGGAGTGTGATGTCTTTTAAGTTACCGAGGGGTGTGGGAACGAGGTAGAGCAAAAAGTTTGGGGTTTGGGGTTTGGGATTTGGGGTTCGGCGTTAACGGCGGCAACAACTCCAGACTATGTTTAGTTGATCATTTCAATTTCGTAAAATTCCATAACCGGGTTGGCGAGCAGTTTTTTACTGGCATCTTCTGCCAGTTGTTTAGCTTCTGTTTCGCTGCCGGCTTCAATTTGCAGGGTAATGTGTTTGCCCACCCTTACATCGGATATGGCACCTAATCCCAGATTCTGCAAACCACCCAATACGGCTTTACCTTGTGGATCCAACAGGTCTTTCAACGGCATTACTTTGATCTGAACATTATAGGTCATGATTCTTTTTGTTTAATTGACAAAGATAGAATTACGTAAGCAATAAAGGTAACGGGTACTGCCAGCCAGCCAAAACTTAACCCGCTTGTGAGGGCAACAAGCGCAAGTATTAAAAAAGGTATTCCTTTCTTTACCGTAAACTGTGTGAACTTGAGGGCCATCATGGGTAACCTGGATACCATCAGATAGCTTATGATGAGTATGGCTGCATACCAAAACCATTTATTCAGCAGCAACTCAATGATCCGTGTATTATCCGTATTCCAGTAAATCAATGGAAAAGAAGCAAATAATAAACCGGCTGCGGGAATGGGAACCCCTTTAAAACCATGACTCTGACCGGGATCGATATTAAACCTTGCCAACCGGTATGCCCCTGCGCAGGGAATGATAAAGGCAGGCAATAACCAAAGCATATTAATATCTAATCCATCCGGTTGTTGAGCATAACTTAACCGCAGAAACTGGTAAGCGATCAATCCGGGTGCTACCCCAAAACTTACGGCATCAGCTAATGAGTCTAATTGTTTACCCATTTCTGAAGGCACTTTTAATAACCGGGCAACAAAACCATCTAAAAAATCTATTACCGCTGCCAAGGCAATAAAAAGACTGGCGAGACTTATTTTTTCAGGTATCACAATTACATTATCTCCACTGGCATCGGCCGAAAGCGTTAACCCGGTTTGCATTATGCACACAATAGCCAGGCAACCAAAAAGGAGGTTAAGGAGCGTAAATATATTCGGTATCTGTTTCATGAGGCTGGATGGTAGACCATGGTCCATAGTTCATGGTATTATTTATGAATTAACCATGGACTATGGACCATGGTCTATGAATTATTTCCGCTTCATCAAAGCTTCAATCTCTTCTGTGGTAATCGGGATATTTTTCATTAAATCAATATTACCCTTATTTGTTATCCAGAAATTATTTTCAATACGCACACCCATTTTTTCTTCCTCAATATAAATACCTGGTTCGATGGTAAATAACATACCGGCTTTTACGGGCTCGGTTCTTGTTCCCAGGTCATGTACATCAATACCCAGGTGATGCGAAATGCCATGGTATAAATATTTCCGGTAAGCGCGGTTCTCTTTGTCTTCGTTCTTCACGTCAGGTTTATGCAACAACCCGATTTTTAAAAACTCTTTCGTTGCTTCTTCACCTACCTTATCTGTATACTCTACAATAGATATTCCCGGTGTAAGGATGCCTTTTGCATAATTGTGTAAATGTAAACAGGCATTATAGACTATCTTCTGCCTTTTGCTGAATTTACCATTTACGGGAACCGTGCGGGTAAGGTCGGCACAGTAGTTACCGTATTCGGCACCAAAATCCATCAATATCAATTCCCCGTCTTTGCAGGTTGCATTGTTTGAAACATAATGCAGGGTTCTTGCATTGTCACCGCTGGCAATAATGCTTCCGTAAGCGGGACCAGCGGAACGTTGGGATAAAAAGCTATGAAAAATTTCTGCTTCTATCTCATATTCCGTTACACCCGGTTTGATAAACTGCAATAACCGCCTGAAAGCGGTTTCCGTAATATCAATTGCTTTTTGCACCACTTCAATTTCTTCCTTGCTTTTAATGCTGCGCAGTTGTTTCATGATCTTCGCTGCACGCTGGAAAGAATGTAAAGGATACGCCGCTTTCATTTCATC
>JAYTOS010000075.1:0-3664 GCA_043747705.1 Bacteroidota bacterium | reverse complement strand
CCGGTACTACTATTGAAGCGGGATATCGTTTTCCTCAAACCACCCATTTTTCGGGGAACCTTTTTTATTCGCAGTTTTTATATAAGGATAAAAGCACCCTCGTTCAGTCTGCCTTAAAATCGCAAACGGGTATCAACCTGAGTTACCTTAACAAGATCGCAAACATCAATGGTGGTGTAGACCTGAAATTCAGTAACCAGACAGATGCCGGGGCAACCCTTGGGCTGGATCATTTATTTCTATTTGCAAATCCCGAAACACATACTGCTTTTGCTTTTGATCCATCAGTATATGTGTATGCCGGCACACAAAAATTTTCTAATAGCTATCTTGAAAAAAAAATTTTGTTAGGTATTCCCGTAACACAGCAATCAACGGAACAGCAGGTAACCCAATTTAATGTACTCTCTTATGAGATATCTATGCCTGTTGTTTTGGTAATGGGAAAATTTAATGCGTCTGTAACACCCGCTTACCTAATTCCACAAAACCTCGTTACAGTTGCAGGCAGGCCCGATTTATCGGAACGGGGTAAAGAAATGTTTTATGTAACACTTAATGTAGGCGTAAAATTATAGTGGAAATTATTCGGTTACCACTTTATAGTTTGAGGTATCACCAGGCACTGTTTGTTTTGATAAACCCGGTTAAGCAAATAATTTTTTTGCCCGTCCTTAATAGTTCCATTGCACGCCGGTAACGGTTCATGGCCCATCTACGTTTATCCGGTTATCTGGGGAGATATGGAGGCTATGTTTTTTCGACCCTTTTTGTAGGTTATTTGGTTGCCACTTATCCAATCCGTGCCATATATCCAACCCCTTCCACCACAATTAGTGCAAACAGGCCTGTTTTGACACAAAAGCTACTTATCCCCGCAAAACCGGAAAAAGAGCCTGAAACCTAATCGGAAGCGCTTCTCTCACCCTTATTTACTGGTAAAGCGGGTTTTAATTTTCGATATACGAAAATATCAGCTCCGGCAATAGGGTGAACACCGCAAATGAACAAACCCTGAGCAGCTTTTGTTTATTTTTGTATGGCAGCAATTATTTCTGCAAGCTTAAATGCCGTATTATGATTAAAACAGGAAACCCGGTTATCAGTATTTATACCGAAATGACGCCCAACCCGGAAACCATGAAGTTTGTGGCTAATAAATTATTATATCCCGGCAAGAGCATTGATTTTGCAGATGAAACGTCGGCAACACCCTCGCCTTTGGCAAAAGAGTTGTTTAGTTTTCCTTTTATCAAAAGCGTTTTTATCGCCAGTAATTTTGTTACGCTTACTAAAACAGCCGACACAGAAGACTGGCAGGATGTAATACCCGCTGTTAAAGAATTTTTGAAAGATTATCTCGAAAACGGTGGCGTTGTAATAAATGAGGAAGAAGTAGCCAAAGTAAAACAGGAAGCCAGCAATACAGTAAGTGCAGATGATGATGATATTGTAAAAAGGGTAAAAGAGTTATTGGAAAATTATGTAAAGCCTGCCGTTGAAATGGATGGTGGTGCCATACAGTTCAAAAGTTATAACGACGGCATCGTAAACCTGATGTTGCAGGGAAGCTGCAGTGGCTGCCCATCTTCTATGATTACCCTGAAAGCGGGTATAGAAGGGATGATGAAGCGCATGATACCCGAAGTGAAAGAAGTTGTGGCAGAAGCTGAATAAACTTTTTTGAGTCGGATTTTAAGGAATGCCCTGTTTCGCATATTTGCAGATGGGGCATTTTTGTTAGTGGCCCTTTCTTTGTTTCCACTGCATATATCCATGCAAACCCCATTATTAGGTTAACTTTAAGTTATACCATCCGTTATCTTTTATGAATAAAGAACAGATTGCTGAGATGTTGCAAGGCAACCATACACAGTTCATTCAACAGTTACAACAATTACCTGATACAGATTTTTGTTATACCTCAGATGGTAAATGGACTGCAGCCCAGCAATTGGACCATATTGTAAAAAGTGTAACGCCTGTGAACATGGCCATGGGCCTGCCAAAATTTATTATAGAATGGAAATTCGGTATTGCCAACCGCACTTCCAGGTCTTATGAAGAATTGGTAGAGAAGTACCATGTGAAATTGCAGGAAGGCGGTAAAGCTTCCGGTCGTTTTATACCTGCACCTGTTGAAGCAGCTCAAAAACAAAAACTACTGACACAGCTAACAGGCCTAGTTACAAAACTCTGCCATAAAACACTCGTGCATAGTGAAGAAGCTTTGGATAAATACATTTTACCGCATCCATTACTGGGAAAATTAACCCTTCGCGAAATGTTATACTTTACCGCGTATCATGTGGAGCATCACAGGCACCTGGTTACAAAAGGACTGGAAAGCAGGTGAGTTTAGAATAGTGAATGTTTAAGTATGGTAGAAAAAAACTTCATCGTTCCTTGTTACACATTCGATATTTTGCAGGTATTAATGAAGCCAGCTTTAATCATATTTATCAGTAAACACTGGGATGCACTGTTAGCATCAATTACGATAGGTGTTTTTCTTTATTTCTTTACCCGGCACAGCGGTATCGGTATTTCACCGGATTCTGTGGTGTATGAAAGCACCGCAATCAATATCCGCCATCATTTTTCCTTTACCGATTTTAATGGCTTACCCCTTGTTGATTTTCCACTGGGATATCCGTCTTTTCTGGCATTCACAATGCTTCTCACAGGGTTACCTGTTTTATCTATTGCCCCCTTTATCAATTGCCTCTTATTCAGTGGGTCCATACTGTTAACCAGCGTTATTATCAGTGGCCATCAAAAAAAATCTTCCATATACAAAATTTGTTTTCTTGCCGCACTGGCCTGCAGTCCTTGCCTGCTGGAAGTATACTACATGTTATGGTCTGAAACCCTGTTTATTTTTTTAATCCTTCTTTTCATTATTGCCTTTCGTAATTATCAGGTATCACATTCCTATTCCCGGTTAGTGTTAGCGGCGTTGGTAGCCGCCCTTGCATTTGTTACCCGCTATGCAGGTATTGGTTTATTCTTTACTGGCGGTGCTCTTTTATTTTTTGACGGAGACCTGTCAGTCTGTAAAAAAATAAAACAGTTGCTGTTATTTGGTTGTATGGGCAGTTCATTTGCGGTCATTAATCTCGTCCGTAACCGTTTGGTATCGGGCAACATAACGGGGGTGAGAGAGAAAGCCATTCATTCGATTGGCGAAAACCTGCATCAGATCGGTACCGTCCTATCAGATTGGCTTCCGTTTATGAAAGGTCATGAAACAATGGCAACAGTTCTGTTTGTACTTATTCTGTTATCAGGTATCGGTAAATTTTGTTACCGGATATTGCAACAACAATATTTTTATTCCTATGAAACCATCACTACCTGTTTTTTTGTGGTGTACGCATTATTTATTATTACTATCGCCAGCATCTCACGTTTTGAAGATTTGAGCAGTCGTCTTTTATCGCCTCTATATATTCCACTTCTATTGGTTGGCAGCAGCTGGATTGTTCCGGTTTTGCAACAGTCGTCGCACCATAAAAAAAAAATATTATTGATGGCCCTTATCCTTTTTTATGCGGGCTTTCATTATAACCAGTACCAATTGAATGCCGAAGCCTGGGAAGGTATTAAAGATGCCGGTATTCCCGGCTATGCAGAGGATTCCTGGACGCAATCACCCGCGATT
>JAYTOS010000074.1:0-3323 GCA_043747705.1 Bacteroidota bacterium | reverse complement strand
CCGATACCTGTAGATACAACAGAGATGCGTTTGTTGCCAATATAACCGGTATGGGTTACAAATTCGCGGTGCTGGCTTTTTACTTCAATCCTGTCAAATTGTTTACTTACTTCCGAAACCCTGTCAGGATCGCCAACAGTAATAATAGTGGGAGCGAGTTCTTCCGGTTTGAGATCCAGATGATATACCGCACCGCGGCTGTTAATAATCAATTCACTTTCTGCAATCCTGTTCATGTAATATTTTATTAGTCTTTATTGGTCGTCAAATTTCGTGTTTTCAGATTTAGAATTTTAAATTTCCTTTGATTGCTTTATTTTCGCCTCACTTAAAAAATATTTTGCCTGTTTGGGTGATATTTTTTTACTGCAAAATCAAGGTCAATGAAAAGGTCCTGTGGCCGAGTGGCTAGGCAAAGCTCTGCAAAAGCTTCTACAGCGGTTCGAATCCGCTCGGGACCTCCCTCCATTACAAGAAACCCGCTTTTTAAGCGGGTTTCTTGTTTATAAGAATTTCCCGGTATTTAACCCGAAAGCAAAAAAGTGCTCTCATTTTATTAATATATAATTTAAATTATATATGTAGTGTATTATTTATTATATGTAGTATAATATGTTTCAAGAAATAGTTAATAATGTGGACATCTTTTCGCCTTTTTGTTAAAATTAATTTTGTTTTACTATAGATTTTATTACATTTGTAGTATAATCTTTACAGATAGCTTGTTTTTTTTGTAGTGATTATATGAAAACCAGGCTTTATATTTCTACATGAGCCGTTTTTTTATTTAAAATCCTATCCTAAATAAGTCCTGCTGGTTGTTTCAGCATACTTGAAATCCATAATCCTGAAGTATGATAGTATTGTAATTGTTGATAGATATAAAAGCTGATAGATATAAAAATTATCCGTAGGCATTTTCCTTAAGATAGAACTTATGAAATTAAATTTCTACTTCACTACAAAGTTTTTATTACAGTCTCTTAGGAAATTTCTTGCGTTGCCTCTATTTATTTTAGCCGCCAACTTTTCTTTCGCCCAAACGGGAGCAACAGCTTTGAGTTTTGATGGGGTAAATGATTACGTAAGTATTCCGATTCCTTCAATCGCTACAGGTCTTTCTTTAAATATAAGTGGTGCTATAACGCTTGAAGCGTGGATTAACCCTACCAGAATAGGTGGTACACAGGATGTAATCTGCAAATCTTCTAATACCTATAACAATGGGTATATTTTTCCCAGAACTTCTGACGGATGGCAAACAATCGAATTCCTCGTTAATATAAATGGCTTTGGCTGGCAGACTTTGCAAGTGCCTTATGGTTTTGATAAATTGAATCAATGGCATCACCTTGCCGCTACCTATGACGGCTACTACATGCGTATTTATATTGATGGTGTGCTGGCCGGGTCGAATGCATTTGCAGGAACCATAACTGTAAACACCAACCCCCTTACAATTGGTGGGCAAGCAGGTTTTGCAAACGAATTTTTTCAAGGTAAAGTGGATGATGCAAGGGTTTGGAAAAGGGCTTTGAGCCAGTGTGAGATTGCCAGCACTATGAATTGCGAATTAAACGGTCCACAAAGCGGACTGGTAGCCTATTATACATTTAATCAGGGCTTGTTAAATCTGGCTAACCCCGGCATTACGCAATTAACGGATGCAAGTGGAAATGCCAATAACGGAAACCTCATAAATTTTGGTTTACTGGCCGGACTCATTTCAAACTGGGCAGATGGTATAGTTACCGGTAACTGTTCTGTATTTGTACCAACTACCGCAACCGCTGGAAGTCTTAACCCAACCATCCCTGTTGGTGGAACCATTGGTTTACTTGCCAGTGGTGCAAATGCCGGTGGAACCTATTCATGGGTAGGACCCAATGGTTATACTTCATCCATGCAAAATCCAATTTTGACAGGCATTGGCCTGAATGCAAGTGGTACCTACACAGTTACTGTTAACAATGCAGGTTGTTCAGCATCTGCCAGCACTGTTGTTACGGTTGCATTGCCGGGAGGTTCTTTAAATTTTGATGGTTTAAATGATTATGTAACGATACCTAATACTCCATCGTTTAACAGTACCCAAAGTATTTCTATAGAAACATGGGTAAATCCTACCAGTGCTTCTCCGCTTGTTCAGAACGTATTGTCTAAATCTTCTTCGATTGTAAGCAATGGTTATATTTTTCCAAGAACAGATGACGGATGGAGATCATTCTCTTTCTGGCTGGCCATTGATGGAAATTGGAAAGTATTGTCTGCTCAGTTCCCGGCACTTAACCAATGGAACCATGTAGCGGCTACTTATGATGGATTTTATATGAAAATATACCTTAACGGTGTATTATCTGGAACGTTGGCTGTATCAGGAACGGTTACTACGAATACCAATCGTGTAACCCTTGGCCAACAGGATGGTAAAGTGGAATTTTATAAAGGTGGCATAGATGAACTACGCGTATGGAGCCGGGCTTTGAACCAATGTGAAATTCAGAATAACATGACTTGTGAATTAAACGGTGCCAATAACGGATTAAGCACACAAACCGGATTGGCAGGTTATTACAGGTTTAACCAGGGATTTATTAATGCGGATAATACAGGTTTTACCACCTTAGCTGATTCAAGTGGTAATGGTAATCATGGCACATTACAAAGTTTTGATTTGGTAGGTACAGCATCTAATTGGGCCCCCGGTAAAGCAAGTGGAACCTGCGGACTATTTCAAGGCGGTCAGGCAACCATCACAGGTAATGGCCCGGTATTGGAGGTAGGAAGTACTTTGACATTAACGGCCTCTGCAGGCACTGGGTGGACATGGACAGGCCCAAGTGGTTACACTTCCACACAACAAACTATTTCTATTCCTAATGCACAAACAAACAGAAGTGGTACTTATACGGTTTCTGTTGTAAGTAACGGATGTACTACACAGGCAAATGCAAATATCACGATAGCGTATAAAGCCGGTTCATTAAGTTTTGATGGAATAAATGACATGATAACTGTTCCCCGAACAGCTTCATTGGATATTCCTAATACGATAACGCTTGAATCATGGATATATCCTACAAACGGCACGAGATTGGTGCAGGATGTCATGAGTAAATCAACCCAAGCGCTCAATAATGGCTTCATCTTCCCAAGAACCGATGATGCCTGGGCTTCATTTGTGTTTTATCTGCATATTAATGGAGAGTGGCAGAAATTAGCATCTCCTTATCCCGCACTTAATGAATGGCACCATGTGGCGGCAACGTATGATGGATTTTATATGAGGATTTACCTGGATGGTGTTGTTAAAGCATCCAAAC
>JAYTOS010000073.1:0-2693 GCA_043747705.1 Bacteroidota bacterium | reverse complement strand
AAATTTGTTAATGCCGGTTTTATATAGCATTATTTTATCATCCAATTTCCTATGAGTTAGCCCCATAAGATTCTATTTGTAAGAATGCCGGCAAAGGAGTGATAAACATGTCACTCTTTTGTCTTTTTTATGAACGGAAACAATTCCTGCAAATAGATCCCTGATATTTGAAATGGAAAATGATTTTACAGTAAATTGTAAAGTAAACTTTTAGATGGGAGTGTATTAGTAGTAACTTTGCATTTTAATTGATTTTAGTAATATATAAACCTGGTTATAAAAGAGATAGACTAATGAGAATATTGATAGCAGACGATCATACCCTTATACGGGAAGGACTTCGTAAGATTTTGGTAGAATCCTTTCCGTTCGCTGATATTCATGATGTTGCTGATTCTGCGGACCTGCTGAAAAAAGCCATTCATGAAAAATGGGATATCATCATCTCCGATATCAGTATGCCCGGTTATTCAGGCATCGAGATACTGAAACAAATAAAAGAGCATGCCCCGCAAACACCCGTTTTGATGCTGAGTATGCATGCCCCCGAACAATACGCAGTGCGGTCTTTGAAAGCAGGTGCCTCCGGTTACCTTACCAAAGAAAGTGCCCCTTATGAATTGGTAAAAGCTGTTCAGCAGATACTTAGTGGCAGAAAATACATTACGAGTGAAGTAGCTGAGGTACTGGCTGGTTCTATCGAACAGAATAATACGCAATCTCCGCATGAACAATTATCCGACAGGGAATTTGAAGTATTCAAGATGATTGTTACAGGCAAAAGTATTTCTGCCATAGGCGAGATATTGTCGCTCAATGTAAATACGATCAGTACTTACCGGTCGAGAATTATGGAAAAAATGCATTTGCAAAATAATGCCGACCTGGTTAAGTATGCCATCATGAATAATATCATATAACTTTTAAGCTATTGTGTAGTTTTATTACTACGTGATATTTTTAGGTTATACTATCTTAATACGAGCGGGATTTGTCTTTCTTTATCATCTGATAGTTATTATGTTGTATGATTACAATAACCTAATAACCATCAAGATCCTTTAACTCGATATCCTTATAACTCAGTATCCTTAGAAACGACCCATAATGGTATCCTTCGGCATATCATTATAGAACAACCTTGAAAAGCCTCTGACAAAAAAATTAAAAATGCTTTGTAGCCATGCTGCAAAGCATTTTTAATTTCGAAAAGATGTTGGTTTAATACGCTTAGTATTTAAACTACACGTAGTAATATAATCCTTACTTTTTATTAAGTGAACACGCTATTTTTTGTCATGCAATACATGGCTTTCTTTACATTGAAATTATATAGACATAAAGCGTTTTATGCTAATATGATTTTATAATCCCTTGTTTTATAAATCCTTCTGATAGTATTGATGAATACATGTATTCATCTTAAAGATATTTTCCTTGGGAAACCACCTGGTAGTCTAACAACTACATAAGCTTTGTAGCCTATGCTACAAAGCTTATTTTATGACAGGGGTAACTTCGATTATATTTTATTAAATGAATACAAGAGGCCTTAAAGTTTTGTTGATTGATGATACTGCCATCATCCTGCAACGGTTACAAGCGATATTATCCGAATTAAAACAGGTAAGCAGAACCGAAGCCGTATTAAGTGCCGAAGCAGCATTGGTAATGATGGACGGTTACGAGCCTGATGTAATGGTATTAGATATAAACATGCCGGGTATGAGTGGCATAGAAATGCTCAAACAAATGAGTGTTACAAAAGTGATGAAGCCCGTGATTATTATGCTTACCAATAATACATTTGCGGGTTACCGGGATGAATGTATGCGTTTGGGGGCAGATTATTTTTTAGACAAGTCACGCGATTTTCAAATGATCCCTTCTATTGTTGAAAACATTCAACAACGTGCTTTGCTTGCAAAAGGGTTGTTATCATACAACATCCAACATTCAAAATAAACTTACACAAAGCTTATCAGTTCCACATCAAACACCAATGTACTATTGGGCCCAATCTGTGCGCTTACCTGCCTGTCTCCATAGCCTAAATGTGCCGGTATAAAAAAACGCCATTTGCTGCCGGTGGGCATCAGTTGTAAACCTTCGGTCCAGCCCTTAATTACCATATTTAAAGGAAAGGAGGCGGGTTTCCCTCTTTGTACAGAGCTATCGAAAATGGTACCATCTATTAATGTGCCGTGGTAATGACAGGTTACTTCATTATGTGCCAGGGGTTTTTCTCCTGAACCGGTAACCAATACTTCATACTGTAAACCGCTGGGTAATTCGGTTACTTCGGCCCTTGTTTTATTGGAAGCCAGGAAATCCTGTCCTGCCTGTAAATTGGCAGCGGCTTTGTCTGCTTTCATTTGTGCTAATTGATCTGCTACGCCCATGAGTTTTTTTTGCGAAGGTAGGGAAGATAGCTCAAGTATATCCTTATTCTCAAGCGATACCGGATAGCATAGTTTTCATACCCATGGCAAGCAGCGCAGCTGAAGTTTCCCCGTTTGTAAGTTAGTGCATGATAATGGTGAGTGATGATTGATGGCCGGTTGAAAAAGACAAGCAATACATGCCTATTCACGTTTGCCCATTCGCAGCATAATAGCCTCCCAATATGAACATTGTATTAACTTTTGGAGTATCGGGCTATTCCGGCTGGTTATACGTTATTATTGTGAGTA
>JAYTOS010000072.1:0-1343 GCA_043747705.1 Bacteroidota bacterium | reverse complement strand
GCCGGCGAACTTTCTGTTTTACCAGTGCCTTCTCTATCAGTTGGTTCATTTTCCTGATCACTTCCTGTTTGTTACCCAGCTGCGACCTTTCGGTTTGTGATTTTACCAGCAGGACCCCGTCATCTGTAATTTTATTATGTAATTTTTCGTTGATGAGTTGCTTTTGCGCATCAGAAAACAACGAGGAAGATAATACCTGCCAACGGCCTTCTACCATGGTTTCTACCTTGTTTACATTTTGTCCCCCTTTACCACCGCTTCGGGCTGTTTGGAACAGTATTTCCTGTGTAATGTCTATCTTCATTGGTATAAAGTTCGTATAAAAACTGTTAAGAGATTATGAGAATTGTTATACAACGGGTTAGTGAAGCTTCCGTAACAGTGGATGGTGAGGTAACAGGGGCTGTTGGTGCCGGCTTATTGGTATTAGTGGGTATTGAAGATGCAGATACAGAAGAAGATATTAACTGGCTAAGTAACAAGATCAGTAACCTGCGTATTTTTAATGATGAAAACGGGGTTATGAACCTTTCGGTAAAAGAAGTGGGTGGCGATGTATTATTAATCAGCCAGTTTACGCTCCAAGCCAGTACCAAAAAAAGGAACCGTCCATCTTATATCAAAGCCTCTAAGCCGGATATAGCTATACCGATATATGAAAAAATGATACAGCAACTGCAAAACGAGCTGGGCAAACAAATACAAACCGGCATTTTCGGGGCAGATATGAAAGTGAAATTATTGAATGATGGCCCGGTTACTATTGTGATAGATTCTAAGAATAGGGAATGAGGGGAGTAATAATCCAATTACGAATTAGAAATTACGAACTCATCGCGCCGTAACTCGTAATCCGTAATCCGTAATTTAAAACATGAAAGACATTCAAACCAGAAATGATATCCAGACTTTAATGGAATCATTTTATAATAAAGCATTAACAGATGAATTGATCGGGTTCTTTTTTACGGAAGTCGCCCCTTTGGATATGGAAACCCATATGCCATTGATTGTTGACTTTTGGGAGACAGTAGTTTTTGGAGTAGCAAAATATAAAGGAAATGTGTTCCAGGTTCACCAGCATATCCACCAGTTATCGGCTTTTAAAACAGAACATTTTACGCGGTGGGTATTATTATTTCAACAAACGGTTAATGAATTGTTTACAGGCGGCAATGCAGAAATGATAAAGCAAAGGGCTGAATCCGTTGCAACGGTTATGCGGATAAAACTACTCCATTCAGGTATTGAACTAAAAAATAATTAATTATGACCATACAATCAGCACAGCAACAAGTAGATAACTGGATAAAAACTGTTGGGGTAAGGTATTTTAATGAGCT
>JAYTOS010000071.1:0-1838 GCA_043747705.1 Bacteroidota bacterium | reverse complement strand
TTGAAGAATATTAATGTGCCCCAGGATATTGTAGAGCTGGAGAAAAAAATAGAAGACGTTAAAAACGAAAAGAATAAAGTAGTCAAGAGCCAGCGTTTTGAAGAAGCTGCTTCATTGCGCGATACAGAGAAGCGCCTGGCCGAAGAACTGGAAAAAGCAAAAGGCCAGTGGGAAGAAGAAAGCAAACACAAACGTTACCCTATCACCGAAGAAAATATTGCTGAAGTAGTGAGTATGATGACGGGCATCCCCGTAAAACGTATGGTACAGGCAGAAACAGACAAGCTGCGCCGTATGAGTGAGGAAATGAAAGACATGGTGGTAGGACAGGATGAGGCCATACAAAAGGTTGTAAAAGCCATTCAGCGTAACCGCGTGGGATTGAAAGATCCAAGAAAACCAATCGGTACTTTTATTTTCTTAGGACCTACGGGTGTGGGTAAAACGGAATTGGCCAGGGCTTTATCAAAATATATGTTCGATTCTGAAGATTCGTTGATACGGATTGATATGAGTGAGTACATGGAAAAGTTTTCCGTAAGCCGTTTAATTGGTGCACCTCCCGGATATGTAGGTTATGAGGAAGGTGGGCAATTAACAGAGAAAGTTCGCCGTAAACCTTATTGTGTGATCTTACTGGATGAGATTGAAAAAGCACACCCGGATATTTATAACATCCTGTTACAGGTTTTGGATAACGGGCAACTGACAGATGGGTTGGGTAGAAAAGTTGATTTTAAAAATACGATGATCATTATGACTTCCAATATTGGTGTACGCCAGTTGAAAGAGTTTGGTGATGGTGTAGGTTTTGCAACTGCCACCCGGATACAGAACGCTGAAGAGAACAACAAAGCAGTTATTGAAAAAGCACTGAAACGTACATTCTCACCAGAGTTCCTGAATCGTATTGATGATGTGGTGGTATTTAATACTTTGAGTAAAGAGAATATCTTCAACATTATTGATATCCTCATGAAAGGGGTAGGCAAGCGGTTACAGAATTTAGGGTTCTCTTTAGAATTGACGGCAGAAGCCAAAGAATTTATTGCAGATAAAGGTTATGATGCGCAATTTGGTGCAAGGCCATTGCACAGGGCTATTCAAAAATACCTGGAAGATCCTTTAGCTGAAGAGATACTTAACTTCAATATCAAAGATGGTGATCTGTTGATTGCCGACCTCGATAAAGAATCGGGTAAGCTGGTATTCAGGTTTCAGAAAAAAGTAGAAGAAGGAGCCAACGTATAAAGTAAGTACAGTAACCATAGAAAAGCCTCGCAATCGCGGGGCTTTTCGTTTTTTGGAATTAGGAGGTCACATGAAGAATATGAAATTTCTTGTAGGTTATTTTTTCAACAAAGAGATTCTGTGTTAAAAAAATTACTTCCCCCAGCGAAAAGATTTAATATCCAGTCCCGCAAGATCAAGCACCCTGTCAACCACTGTTGCAGCCACTTCTTCAATGGTTTTTGGGTTGCTGTAAAATGAGGGGGTAGCGGGACAGATAATACCCCCTGCTAAAGTTACTGTTTCCATATTTTTTATATGGATGAGGCTGTAGGGTGTATCCCTCACCATTAGAATTAGTTTTCTTCTTTCTTTCAATACAACATCAGCGGCACGGGTAACCAGGTCGTCGCTTACACCGCTGGAAATCCTGCCTAATGTTCCCATGCTGCATGGGGCAACGATTAAAATATTATACCTGGCTGAGCCCGAAGCGAAAGGTGCAGAAAAATCATACTTATCAAAATACCGGAAAGGGTAATTAGTATAATCCTGGTTACCTAATTCGGTACCCCATATTTCTTTCGCATTGTTGCTCATCACAATGC
>JAYTOS010000070.1:0-6495 GCA_043747705.1 Bacteroidota bacterium | reverse complement strand
TTCTTCCTGCTGGCCCGTCATGGCTTCCTGCTGTTGTTGTACCTGTTCCAGCAATGCATTAATTTTTAACCGGGATTGTCTCGAGTTGATGGATGATGCCAGGTTATTGGCAACCGCTTCCAGCAGTTGTATTTGTTTTCTTGAAAATTCGCTCAGGCTGCCTAATTCAATTACTGCTTTTAAATTACTGCCAACCCATAATGGTAAGCACGCAATCTGTCCTTTGCCGCTGGTTGCGCCCATGGCTGATTCTATTTTCCAGTAATCATCCGGAACATTTTTTAAGATAGATATTTTCCGCTTAAGGGCGGCATTACCTACAATACCTATCCCGATTCCGAACGATCTGTGCGCTACATCCGAAACAGCTACTGAAGCTGCCATGGTTAAAAATTTTTGTTCTTCATCGGCCATGTATATAGCACCGGCGGGTAACTCCATATAGTTAACAACGGACTGGATGATATCGTTGCTCAGGTTATTGGTATCCGTGGCTGAAAGAATACTGTTATTGATTACGGATACACCTTCCAATACCCAATTTTTTTCAGCGGCCAGTTCATTTGTCTTTTCCATCTCCTGGATATTGAGATATAATTTATTTCCGGCCCTTATCCTGCTTTTTAATGTAGTGATTACAGCATTCACCAATACAAATACCACAAACATGAGGATAATGATGCCACCTATAATTACCTGCTTTGTCTGTGTATTATATTTAAGTAGTGTTTTTTCCCTGATCGAAAGCAACCGTCCCTCCTCAGCTTTGGCTAGTTCAAAAAGGGCATATGCGCTGGCCATCATTCTTTCTTCTTCGATGGAGATAGTCGTAAGTTTTTCTTTGGGAATATTTGGATCTATTTTGCCAATGTTTCCCCAAAAAGTAAATAAGGAAGATATGGTAGAATCGAGCCTGCTAATATTGAGAACTTGTACTGCATTATCACTGACTTCCTGTTTAAGGTCCTGTAAACGGCTTGGAATGGTGCTGGCCCCATTGTTATACAGGTCGAGGAAACTTTCTTTTCCTGTGATCCAGTAAGTGCGCCGGGCTGTTCGCATTTGAGAAAGATTATAGCGGATATCTCTCAAATGCTCTACTACTTTCACTGTATGGTTAACCCAACCGAATTCTTCTTCCTGATTTTGGAGCGTCTTTATTGTAAAAACAGCTACCAGCAGTACCAGGATTATGGCTAAAGCAAGGCCGGCATATAACTTTAAGGGAAGTGTTTTTTTCATGCAATATCAGATTTGTCCATATTGGGGATGCCCTAAATTTAAGGTATCTGTCACAATATTTTACATCCAGGTAAAAAGCACCCGGCTATTTGAATTGTTACACAAATAAAAAGGCATTTCGTGTAACATTCCTACGAATGTATGGATAGCACTGATTCAATGAAAATGTTTTAGGTTTGCCCACAGATTGACAGAACTATGAAATATTCGCAACCTATAGGTATTGTAGCAGCTCTGGCCATGATGGCTGTTTGTTTTTTGCCCTGGACCTTTATTGCCAGCCAGCAAATAACGGTATCCGGATTTAAGGCAGTAGGCACAAATTTTGGTAAGCCGGGCCTGTTTAATTTTACCATGTGTGTTATTATGGTTGCTATGTTTGCCGTGCCGGCTATCTGGTCTAAACGTACCAATGTATTCATTGCTGCGCTTAATCTTGCCTGGGCCTTCCGTAATTATCTGCTTGTATCTGCCTGCATGATGGGTGAATGCCCTGAAAAGAAGCCCGCATTATTTGCATTACTGGGCCTTGCTATCGTACTTCAAATAATGGCACTCCTGCCAAAGTTGGATATGCAAAAAGGTAAGTAATTGTCTAAGAAACTTTGCCAACACAAAGATTACTGCAGAAACAAATTATACAGCCTTCTATCATAGTGACTGTAATGAGCTGCCGATAATACCTGCACATTCCAAAATCTGTTCTTTGGTAATGATTAATGGAGGTGCAAAACGGATTTTATCACCATGCGTAGGCTTTGCCAATAAACCGTTTTCCTGTAAAGCCAGGCATAGTTCCCATGCTGCATCCGGGTTAGGATGTTTAATAATGATGGCATTCAATAAACCTTTCCCCCGGATAACGGTAACAAAAGGTGATTGTAATCCGGCTAATGCTGATCTTAATAATTGACCCATAGCTTCTGCATTCTCAGCCATTTTTTCTTCTTTCAAAACCGTTAAGGCGGCTACCGCAACAGCGCATGCCAATGGGTTTCCACCATAAGTAGATCCGTGCTCGCCAGGTTTAATGTTCATCATAATATAATCATCTGCCAATACAGCCGATACAGGTAATACACCACCGCTCAGTGCTTTACCAAGGATTAAAATATCGGGTCTTACATTTTCATGGTCGCAGGCCAGCATTTTGCCGGTGCGTGCCAACCCGGTTTGTATTTCATCAGCAATAAATAACACATTGTAGGTAGTACACAGTTCCCGTACACCTTTCAAATAACCATCATCGGGTATCACCACACCCGCTTCGCCTTGTATGGGCTCTACCATAAAAGCCGCAACATTTTTATCCTGCAACGCTTTTTCAAGTGCTATGAGATCGTTGTACGGCACTAAACCGAAGCCTGGCATAAATGGCCCGAAACCCTTGTAGCTGCTTGGGTCGGTCGAAGAGGAGATGGCGGCTAATGTTCTTCCCCAAAAATTGCCATCAGCAAAAATAATTTTTGCCTGGTTTTCTGCTACCTCTTTTTTTGTATAGGCCCAACGCCTCGCCAGCTTAATAGCTGTTTCACCACCTTCCACACCGGTATTCATGGGTAATACCTTATCATACCTAAAATAATCCGTGATGAATTTTTCATATCCACCCAATAAATTATTGTGAAAAGCGCGGGAAGTAAGGGTTAATTTTTTTGCCTGCTCAACAAGGGCGGTAATAATTTTTGGATGGCAATGCCCCTGGTTTACAGCGGAATAACCGCTTAAAAAATCATAGTACCTTTTGCCGTCAACATCCCATAAAAAAACACCTTTCCCTTTTTTCAATACCACAGGAAGCGGATGATAATTGTGTGCGCCAAATTTTTCTTCTAACTGCAGGTAGGCAGCAGACTTCTCAGACAGAGTCGGTGACATATAAATAAATAATTAGAAATTGATAAGTAAGAAGCGAAATAAGGATAACTAAAATGAGGGCAATTGCTGTTTCATAACAGCCCGCCTAATACTGGCAACAAGGATGGTCGAGAAAATCAAGATTGAGGCGGAGAAAACGCATAAATGGTAATTGAGTTGCAAGGTAATTGTTCAATGCCACTATTTCTAATTTTATCTTTAATTTCAGGTGGAATAAAAAAGTCGATGAAAATACTCAAAAAAACCGCGTTGCTTTTACTGGGGGCCATCCTGCTATTTTCTGGTTATGCGCTGTTAAGTGGTAAAACATATTTGTTCAAAGCGGTCATCTATAATTTTGCCAATATTGATGATTAAAAAAAAATTACCAATAATACTGTTTCAGTCAGTACACCACAGCCATGGGATATTTCTGTAGCATACAATACAATCCGTTATCCCGATACCCTGAACAGCTTACTGAAGGGTCTCGGTTCGGTAGGGTTGTTAATGATTAAAAATGATTCTGTATTGTTCGAAAAATATTGGGATGGCTACAGCGACAGTTCTTTATACGGTTCTTTCTCTATGGCCAAAAGTATTACAAGCTTATTAGTAGGTATTGCCCTTAAAGAAGGAAAGATCAAATCGGTTCAGGATCCGGTGGATAATTATTTACCGGAATTTGCCGAGGGCGATAAAGCCAAAATTAAAATCATTGACCTGCTAACCATGAGCAGTGGTACTAACTGGAATGAATCTTATATCAATCCATTTTCAGTAACCACCGAAGCCTATTATGGGCCGGATCTGTATAAAACAGCCACGGGTGTAAAAGCCATAAAGCCAGTCGGTACTTTGCATATCTACAAAAGCGGCGACACACAGTTATTGGGATTAATACTGGAGAAAGTAACCGGCAAATCACTTAGCGGGTATGCAGCTGAAAAATTATGGCAGCCTATGGGGGCACAACATCCGGCATTATGGAGTACCGATCATGAAAATGGTAACGAAAAAGCGTACTGTTACTTTAATTCAAATACCCGCGATTTTGCCCGTATCGGTAAACTAATGCTCGACAGCGGTAAATGGAAAGGAAGGGCTATTATTGACAGTGCTTACTATATAAACTCCATCAAAGCCTGTGGTATTATAGATGAAACAGTAAAGGCCTGTAACTATTACGGCTATCAATGGTGGATTGATCCGCAGCACCCGGAAATATTTTATGCCAGGGGTATACTGGGGCAATACATTATCGTGATACCATCTAAAAAAATGATTATCGTACGATTGGGTAAGATGACATTCCCCATCCGCGTACAAACCGCACCCAAAGAAGTAAGGTATTTGATCAATTGGGGATTAGGGGTGTGAATAGTGAGTAGTGAGTAGTGAGTGATCTTGAGATTTGATGAGATCGCTATTAATGTGTAACACTCACTACTCACCACTCACGATATTGCCTTATTTTCGCACAAAATCATTCCATTGGGATTACCCGTTGTAGCAGTTGTTATTTTAAATTATAATGGCAGGAAACACTTAGAAAATTTCCTTCCTTCTGTAATGGCATCCATGTACACTAACCTGCGGGTAATTGTGGCAGATAATGCCTCAACGGATGATTCGGTTGCTTACATTCAGCAATATTTTTCTAAAGTTGAAATATTAACACACCCTGTAAACGAAGGTTTTGCAGGCGGCTATAACTGGGCTTTGCAGGAAGTGCAATCAGATTATTATGTGTTATTGAATTCTGATGTATCCGTAACACCAGGATGGATCGGGCCTGTAATTGATATAATGGAAAATGATGCTTCCATAGCGGCCTGTCAACCTAAGATATTGTCCTATGCCCAACCCACATTATTTGAATATGCCGGTGCCGGTGGCGGCTGGATAGATGTATTGGGCTATCCGTTTTCACGTGGGAGAATATTTGATATATGTGAAAAAGATGCACACCAATACGATACCGTTGAACCTATATTCTGGGCATCAGGTGCCGCTATGTTTGTTCGGGCCCGGGTTTATCATGAACTCGGCGGGTTGGATGCCTCATTCTTTGCACACCAGGAGGAGATAGACCTTTGCTGGCGGATACAATTGGCGGGCTATCAAATTATGGCCTGTCCGCAATCTGTCGTTTACCATGTAGGTGCAGGCACTTTACCAAGGGGTGGACGAAAAGTGTACCTCAATTTTCGTAATAACCTGGTTATGCTGTGTAAAAACCTGCCCTGGTACGAAAAGCTCTGGAAATTGCCTCTCCGGTTCGGACTGGATGCTATTTCTGCGTGGAAAGGTTTAATAACCGGTGATACAGATTTTTTTATTGCTATTTACCAGGCACATATTGCCGTACTTAAACGGTCTTTTCAGCGCCGCCAACGGCCGCAGCATCCTGTAAAACCAATCAGTAGCCTGAAAGGGGTGTACCGTGGATCAGTGGTTTGGGAATATTTTGTTAACGGACACACACGTTTTCTGGAAATTATTCGAAAGAAGGCTTAATAATTTGTATCTGTACCTTATTTTTGCATTGTAATTCAAGACTATGTCACACGAAACAACTGATAACAAAGAAAAAGATTTTACCAAGAACTGGGTAAATTCATCAAGGTTTTTGTTTTATCTGCAGGTGTTCTGCATATTAGCATTTGTATTAGGCGGTTGTTATCGCCTGTATAACCAACGTTATAAGGGTAAACCGACAGTTGAAGTACAAAAAAGCTCTGAGTACAAGCCGGATTACAAGTAAAAAAGCGAATAAAAAATTTTGTCAGCAACTTGTGATGGTTATTTTTGCACTCCCAATTTAGTTCTTACAAATACAACGCGAAAGTAGCTCATTTGGTAGAGCACGACCTTGCCAAGGTCGGGGTGGCCGGTTCGAGCCCGGTCTTTCGCTCTAAGTCCCGTCCGCCGGTGGCGTGATGGGATTTTTTTTGGGATTTTTCCGGAAATAGGACAAATGCCCAAAAATTGGGATAATCTCCCGAAAAACGGGACAAGCCCTGGTGGTGGAATTGGTAGACACGCAGGACTTAAAATCCTGTGATCAGCAACGGTCGTGCGGGTTCAATTCCCGCCTGGGGCACTTGATTAACAACCACTTAGAGAGATCGCAATAGCGGTCTCTTTTTGTTTTTATCAGAAATTTGCCTACAATTTGCCTACAACTATTTTTACTATGCCAATTGACTTTCTTTATCGCAAAGAAAGAGGAGATGTGAAAGAACTTTTGTCCTTCTAAGGTACGAATTACTTCCTGACTCAGACTTTTTGCCTTTGAATTTTCTTGGTATGTTTTGGAATCATTGTTCCGATAAAAGAATTAAGACCTAGGAATGTCTTTCTTTTGAATTTTCAATTTAAGTTTCTATCAAT
>JAYTOS010000069.1:0-2368 GCA_043747705.1 Bacteroidota bacterium | reverse complement strand
TGCAGTTAAACAGGCTTCACGTATCCTGATCCAGCATTTGATGATCATCACTGATGAGAACATCACTTTTGATAATAAGGAAGACAAGAAAGAAGATGTGGTTGATGAGCACGTATTACAATTACGTAAAGTATTGAAAACACCACTCGAAGACCTTGATCTTTCTGTACGTGCCTTCAATTGCCTGAAAGCTGCCAAAATTAACAGCTTAAGTGAACTGGTACAATACGAGCAGGAAGACCTGATGAAGTTCAGGAACTTCGGTCAGAAATCACTTTCAGAAATTGAGCAGGTGTTAACTGAAAGAGGTTTGAGCTTTGGAATGGATTTAAATAAATTGGGATTGGATAATTTAGATAATTAAGCTTAATGCCGAAAGCAAAATGCTTAACGCAAAGGGCCATTACTCATATCTTGTAATTCCTGACACGGTACAAGATTTAAAAAAAAATCGTCATGAACCACGGAAACAAAGTTAACCACCTGGGCCGTAAGAAAGCCCACAGAGAAGCGTTGCTGAGCAATTTAGCCAGCCAGCTGATCACCCACAAACGTATTGTTACTACTTTGGCTAAGGCTAAAGCTTTGCGCACGTACGTTGAGCCGCTGATCACCAAGACAAAGAAAAGCGAGAACAAAGAAGAGATCATGCACCAGCACCGGATCGTATTCAGTTATTTACAGGATAAAGCTGCCGTGAAAGAACTGTTCACAGTTGTTGGCCCTAAAATAGCCAGCCGCCCCGGTGGATATACCCGTGTTTTGAAATTAGGTATCCGTGCAGGTGATAATGCTGAAAAAGCAATGATCGAATTGGTTGACTTTAATGAAATTTACGGAAAGGGAGTTGAAAAAGCTGCTGAACCTGCTAAGAAAACACGTCGTGGTAAAGTTCCTAAGAAAGCTGAAACCGCTGCATCTGCCGAAGCACCTGTTGCAGAAGCACAGGTAGAAGCTACCCCAACCGAAGAAAAAGCCGCAGAATAAACATGAAGTACTAATAAAATATAAAAGGCAAAACCGTTTCCGGTTTTGCCTTTTTTCTTGTGCGGATAGTGTTAGAAAATAGTTACCCGATTTTAACCGAGATGATCTTTTTTTGTAATCGAAATACACCTTACAATGACCCAACCCAAACAACCCGCAATCTTATTATTGGCTGACGGAAATGCCTTTCATGGACATTCTTTCGGAAAAACAGGAACGGCCACCGGTGAGATATGCTTTAATACTGGTATGACAGGCTACCAGGAGGTATTTACCGACCCAAGTTATGCCGGTCAGATACTCATCATGAATAATGTGCATGTGGGCAATTACGGGGTAAAGAAAACAGATGTGGAGAGCAGTACGGTAAAAATACGCGGACTGATTGCCCGTAACCTGGAAGAACAGTTTAGCCGGATACAGGCCGATGGTGATTTGAATGAATACCTGAAAGTGAATAACATTGTGGCAATTGAAGATATTGATACAAGGGCACTTGTGGCGCATATACGTGCCAAAGGGGCCATGAATTGTATTATTTCGACAGAGGTAACAGATATAGAAAAATTGGCAGCAGAACTGGCCAAAGTGCCTGATATGGACGGGTTGGAACTGGCCAGCACAGTAAGTACAACCGAAGAATATGAACTTGGCGATGTAAATGCCACAGTAAAAGTAGCGGTACTTGATTTTGGTGTGAAGCAACATATTTTGCAATGCCTGGTTTCCCGCGGAGTACATGTGCGGGTACATCCGGCGAAAACACCATTGAGCAGGTTGAAAGAATTTAATCCGGATGGCTATTTTATTTCTAATGGTCCCGGCGACCCTGCGGCCATGCCGTATGCGGTTACTACCATGAAAGATATATTGAAAGAGGATAAACCGGTTTTTGGTATTTGCCTGGGCCACCAGTTACTGGCTTTGGCAAATGATATTCCTACTTTTAAAATGCACCACGGGCACAGGGGGCTGAACCACCCGGTAAAAAATATCATTACAGGCTTATGCGAGATCACCACGCAGAACCATGGTTTTGGGGTAGATCCGGAAGCAGTTCGGAAGCATCCGAATATAGAAATTACCCATATCAACCTGAATGATGATTCAATTGAAGGTATACGGTTGAAGGACAGAAATGCATTCAGTGTGCAATATCACCCTGAAAGTACACCCGGCCCGCACGATAGCCGTTACCTGTTTGATGATTTTGTGGGTATGATGACTGCTCAGTAAGTTGATTTTATTGCTAACAATGCATAGATTTTTTCTGTGGAAATGCGGGGGTTCTGAAGCAATAATTTTTTACCGTACATTCGGTTATGAGAATCGCGATTATCAACGGCCCTAACCTTAACCTGCTGGGAAAGCGGGAAACAGC
>JAYTOS010000068.1:0-4431 GCA_043747705.1 Bacteroidota bacterium | reverse complement strand
CTTTTGTTTTTACTATTATTTGCCAATATACATGCGCAAACTCCCGTTGCAGACAGTAATAAAATTCCTTCAGCTGTCAAGTCCGTTACCAAACACAGTGCTACGATTGGAGGCAGGCTAACTAACTATACAGCTACCGCCGGGGCACTAATATTAGTAAATGAAAAAGAAGAGCCTATTGCCCTGTATGGGTATACGGCGTATACAAAAGATGGCGAGACAGATCTATCGAAAAGGCCGGTAATTTTTTCCTATAATGGAGGGCCCGGGTCTTCGTCCATGTGGCTGCATCTTGGCATTATGGGTCCGCGGCGGGTGATCGTAAATGATCCCGAAATAAGTATGCCGCCACCTTATAAAATGGAAGACAATAATAATTCCATCCTGGATATAAGCGATGTTGTAATGATTGACCCGGTGGGCACCGGCATCAGCCGTGCAATTGGTAGGGCTAAGAATAAAGATTTCTGGGGCGTTGACCAGGACATTAAATCAGTTAGCCAGTTCATTAAACAATATACTACGGATAACGCAAGGTGGAGTTCACCCAAATTTTTATTGGGTGAAAGTTATGGCACCATGCGCAGTGCAGGTGTTGCAGATTATCTTCAGGAGAATATGGGAATTGCCGTAAATGGGGTAATCCTTGTTTCGGTAGTGCTCGATCTTCGCACGCTTACTTTTCAACAGGGAGATGATATTTCCTATGTGATGCATTTACCAACTTATGCGGCCACGGCTTGGTATCATAATAGAATAACAGCTAAGCCTGCAAGCCTCGAGTTATTTTTAAAAGATGCCAGAACATTTGCAGCTGGTGAATATTCAACGGCTTTAATAAAAGGAGACAAGATTTCAGATGAAGAAAAAAATCAGGTAGCAACTAAATTATCGGCTTATACGGGTTTAAGTAAAAATTATTTATTAAAAGCAAACCTGCGGGTGAATGAACCCCAGTTTACACAGGAATTATTGCGTGACCAACATTTATCAGTAGGCCGTCTCGATTCGAGATATAAAGGTATTAATCAGAACCTCTTAAGTGAAGCCAGTTCGTTTGATCCGCAGAGTGCGGCCATCAGCCCTGCCTATATCTCGATGTTCATGAATTATTATTATGAAGAATTAAAAGTTGACAAAACAAACAGTTACCATGTTTCTGCATATAGTGCAGAAGGTTTTAACTGGGATTGGAAACACAAAAAGAATGGCGGTGACGGCGATCCCATAACACCCAACACAGGTGTGGACCTCGCTGAAGCCATGAGCCGTAACCCTAAATTAAAAGTACTTACCTTAAACGGTTACTATGATCTGGCAACCCCTTTCTTTGGAACAGAATACACCTTCGATCACATGGGCCTCGAAAAGCAGGTACAACAAAATATAACTTTTAAATATTATGAAGCCGGGCACATGATGTATATACAACCTGCATCATCTGTATCATTTAAAAAAGACGTGGCTACATTTATTGTGGATTCGATGAAATAAATCTGACTGATCATCAATGATAAAAATTATTATTTTTCTATACAAAATACCGATCTGCTCTACAAAATTCAAACGACAAAACCAACTATTATGAAAAAAATTTTTACTATCAGCATAGCTATGTTACTATGCTGTGTGTATTCAACAGCCCAAATTAACGCCGGTCTTTTCCGTTTTCCGGATGTATCGAAAACACAGATTGTTTTTACCTATGCCAATGATTTATGGGTTATGCCCAAAGAAGGTGGTATGGCTGTAAAACTCAGTTCACCGCACGGGGTGGAATCAAGCCCTAAGTTTTCACCCGATGGAAAAACCATTGCATTCAACGCAGGGTATGATGGCAACAGGGATGTATATACCATACCCGTTAACGGAGGTATACCCCAACGGATAACTGCACATAGTTACAATGACCGTGTAGTAGACTGGACAAATGATGGCAGAAATATTTTATTTGCTTCCAGCAGAGAAAGCGGGAAGGCAAGGTTTAGCCAGTTTTATTTAGTGCCAGCCAATGGTGGTGCTGAAACAAAACTACCTCTGGCATATGCTGAATACGGAAGCTATTCACCGGATAGTAAACAAATGGCTGTTGTAATCATGACAGAAGTTGGCCGAAACTGAAAGCGTTACCGTGGGGGTACCAATGGCGATATACGCATTTACAATTTTGACAAACAAATGGAAGAGAATATCAGCGCGAAAAGCGATGCTGATGATGAGTTTCCAATGTGGTATGAGAACAGCATTTATTTTCTCAGTGACCGTGGACCAGAACTAAGAATGAATTTATGGAGATACGATATCAGCAGAAAATCATTCGAGCAGCTTACTAAGTTTACTGATTATGATGTGCATTATCCATCGCAGGGGCCGGATGATATTGTTTTTGAAGCAGGCGGAAAACTATATCTCTACCCTTTTGCAACCCATCAGCCAAAAGAAATTAAAATATCTCTCATTACTGATAAAGCTTTGCTTAAACCCAAAACTATCGCTGTAAACAGTTATGTGCAAAACGCTGAAATCAGCCCTGATGGAAAAAGGGTTTTGGTAGAAGCAAGGGGTGAAATTTTTTCTGTGCCTGCTGAAAATGGATATGTAAAAAATCTGACAATGAGCACAGGTGTGGCAGAGCGTTACCCTTCGTGGTCGCCGGATAGTAAGCAACGCGCTTTTATTGACAAAGCAGGAAAAATAAAAGTATATGATATACCATCAGGCAGTACGGCTGATGTTGACCAGGGCCTCTACTTCTCACATGGCAATATGCAGAATTTTACGGTTAGCTGGTCATCAGACAGCAGGTGGATGGCTTACAGCCGCGATCTGGAAAATCTGCATGATGCCGCATTTATTTATGATACAAAAGATAAGAAATCGAAACAGGTAACCAGTGGATTTTACAGTTGCTCAAGCCCGTCCTTTTCCCCGGATGGGAAATATCTTTTTGTGTTAACCAATCAAAATTACCAGCCTTTTTACAGCGATGCTGATAATACTTTCATTTATGCCAATAGCACACAACTGGCTGCAATTGGCCTTCAAAAAAATACACCGTCTTTATTGATACCAAAAAATGATACAGTTTCACTGAAAGAAATTCCCAAACCCGTTATAAAAGACACGGTAAAAAAAGATGATAAACCCAAACCAATTGTTGATGAAAAGAAACCTGATATAACGGCAGTAATAATAGACTTTGATGGTATGGAACAAAGAATGGAATTATTACCTGTTGCACCGGGTAACCTCAGGGCATTAAAAATGATTAAAGGCAAAGCCCGTTTTTTGCGTTCACCCAATACCAGTGAGGCTGAAGGTAAAGCTTCTCTGAAATTTTATGATATAGACAAGCGCGAAGAAAAAAATATCCTGACCGATGTAGATAATTACTTGCTAAGTGCCAATAAAGATAAAATTCTTGTGGCGAGATCGGGTGCATTGGCTGTAACCACTCCGGATGAAGGTGCTAAATTTGACAAACCACTTCGCCTGAATGAAATGCAGATGACCGTTGACCCGATGCAGGAATGGAAACAGATATTTACCGATGTATGGCGCATTGAAAGGGATTATTTCTATGATGCGAATATGCATGGTGTAAACTGGGTACAGGTGAAAGACAGGTATATGAAAATGCTGGAAGGTGCCATGACACGTGAAGAAGTAGATTTCGTAATTGGTGAAATGATTGGCGAACTGAATTCTTCACATACCTATCATTCCGGTGACGATTTTGAAAGGGTACGATCAGAATCCACAGGATATATTGGTGTGAACTGGGAAGCTGTGGGCGGGTTTTACAAGATCAAAAAAATCATTCATGGCGCGGCATGGGATGCAGAAGTACATTCCCCATTGGATAAAACGGGCGGTGATATAAAAGAAGGTGATTTTATCCTGGCAGTAAATGGCATTACCATCACAACCGATAATAAACCCTTTGTGGCATTCCAGGGCCTGGCTAATAGAACCGTGGAACTTACATACAACACCACAGCATCATTTACAGGTGCAAAAACGGTTATTGTAAAAACAATGGATGATGAATACCGTTTACGTAACCTCGAATGGATTGAAACCATGCGCAAACGCGTTGATGATGCCACCAATGGTGATGTGGGTTATATCTATGTACCCAGCACGGGCCTTGATGGCCAGAGCGAATTGATGCGCCAGTTCAATGCACAATGGAATAAAAAAGCACTCATTATTGATGAGCGTTTTAATAACGGCGGACAAATACCCGACCGTTTTGTTGAAATGCTTAACCGCACACCTCTATCTTTTGTGGCTACCCGTGATGGTAAACCCTGGCAGTGGCCGCAGTAGGCCAATTTTGGTCCGAAAGTGATGCTTATAAATGGTTGGCGGGGTAGTGGTGGTGATGCATTTCCCGATTATTTCAGAAAGAAAAACCTCGGTCCGTTA
>JAYTOS010000067.1:0-2239 GCA_043747705.1 Bacteroidota bacterium | reverse complement strand
GATTTAATGTTTACCGAAAATAATCCGGCCGGCGTAAAAGCTTTTATGACGGAACAGGGGCTTTTAACCAATGCAGTCCGCTTACCTGTTGTTCCACTTAGCGAAGGGCTACATGAGAAAGTAAAAGCGTACCTGAAGAAATAACCAGAATACATTTTCCGTAAATGCACGTGGGGCTTATCAGGATTCTTTACGTCTTTATCAGGCTTTGCGTCTTTTCGTGAAAAAATAGGCCTTGCCAAAACAGAAAGTTTGTGTATTTTACCACAAACTAACTGTATGGAGCAAACCCTTATCGCTTCTAAAAAAAGAATTGATTCGATAGATATCTTACGGGGTATTATCATGATCATCATGGCATTGGATCATACACGCGATTTTTTTCATATCGCTGCCATGACAAGTGATCCCACAAACCCTGCAACCACAACACCTATATTATTTTTTACCAGATGGATCACCCATTTCTGTGCACCCGTTTTCGTTTTTCTTGCGGGTACATCTGCATTCCTCACCGGCAGGAAGCGTACAAAAAAAGAGTTATCAATATTCCTGTTAAAGCGTGGGCTTTGGCTGGTGCTGTTAGAACTGATCATCTTCAATTTCATATTTACGTTTGATCCTCTCTATCATGCCGTTTTCGTACAGGTAATTTGGGTAACCGGTATTTCCATGATGCTGCTGGCGGCACTCATTTACCTGCCATTACCTGTTTTATTCGCTATAGGATTGATTACAGTAGCCGGGCATAATATGCTGGATACTTTCAATTCGCGTAATATGCCCGATACACCGGTATGGTGGGGATTCCTTCACCAGCAATATTTGGTGCAGTATGCGCCTAACCGATTGTTTGGAGTGTTTTATCCTTTACTGCCATGGCCGGGTATCATGCTGCTCGGGTATTGTTTGGGTTCGTTGTTTGTGCCGGGATATGATGGTGCCAAACGCCGCCGCCAATTGGTTTGGATGGGATCACTGGCTACACTGGTTTTTATTTTGTTGAGATGGGCTAATGTTTATGGCGACCTGGTACCCTGGTCTGAGCAAAAAAATACGACTGCTACCATCATTTCTTATTTCAATGTTACCAAGTATCCACCCTCTTTATTATACTCTTGTATGACCATTGGCCCTGCATTGATCCTTCTTGCGTGGCTTGAAAAAATACAAAATAAATGGAGCAGTGTTGTGGTTATTTACGGACGGGTACCCATGTTTTATTACCTGCTGCATTTCTTTGTGCTGCATTTTCTTTGTATGATCGTATTCTTTGCAACAGGACATACTATGTCGCAGGCAGCGGGGGGCATGATGTTGTTCCGGCCTAATGAGTTTGGTTTTTCACTGGGGGTCGTGTACCTGATATGGGTTATAGTAGTGGCAAGTCTGTATCCGCTTTGTAAACGGTATAGTGAATATAAAGCAAGCCATACGCAATGGTGGTTAAGCTATCTGTAACAAAATACAAGAAAGGAAAGTGATAAGATGGATGGTATAAAATAAATAGATCTGTTTTGTAATAGCATTACAAAACAGATCTAAAAGAAGTAATTAATTTCTGACCAGTTTATGCATTCTTATTGCTGCTCTTTAAAATGGCTACCAGTAACAGGATGAAGACAGCAACACCTATTACCCAAACGATAGGATTATTTAAAAAACCTCCGTCACCTTTGGTGTTAATATTTACATCTACTTTCTTTTCATCTTGTGCAAATGTTACAAAAGATAGAAGCATTGCTGAAACAAATAATGCAATCCTTGCAGCTGCTTTTTTACTGGTTGTTACAAATAAATTGTTCATGGCTGATTATTTTAGATTAAGGTTTAATAATCAGTGGAAATAATTATACCATTAAATTTAACTTCTTCTTTTAAAGTGCACGAATGGGGGTATTGTATGTATTATGGGGAAATAAATGCACACTGCCACGATCTTTTAATTAGGTAACCTTATTTGTGTGATCCATCAAATCCCATAGATTACCATACAGATCTTCAAAAATAGCTACGGTTCCGTGGGGCTAAGGTCGGCAGTAATGGTTTTTACTATCTGTCTTGCACCACCAGTTTTATCAATAAGCTTGTTTGGTTCAGTCACAGTAAGGGTTTCAGCAAGAAGGGCTATCTTGCCCGTTTCGCGGTTGGTCATCACGGTATAAAATTCTTCGTCTATCATTTTCTCATCCACCAATTTCTTTTAAAAAATCCCGGAACTCCTTTGTCGTTTTCATAC
>JAYTOS010000066.1:0-1189 GCA_043747705.1 Bacteroidota bacterium | reverse complement strand
TTTTCATCGCATGGCTTTCAAAGCCCAGTTTTTTCAGGCTTTTACTAATCTCCGGGCAACTCATAAATAATTTCCATAATAAACCCGACCGATAATTTTCAATCATTATAATAATCGGCCCCTGGTCGATAGCCAGATATGATTTAGCATACCAGTTTTGCGATTCGTTAAAAGCATCCACAAATCCGTATTTACCCCAGATATTATCGCCCAGGTCATAATAAAAATGTTTTAATGCTTTCATGGATTGTTCAGGGGTATAGGCAAAAGCAGCCAGTGCGGCAGTCGGTGTAATGGTACCGTGATCATTGGTTGGGGAATGTGCATCATATCCATTGTAAGTATCGCTAGCAGTAAGCCCCCAGCAATTTTCTCCATAACCTTTAAATTTTTTCGGGTTACTAACACTGTAGGTATAATTTATCAGGGTATGGTTTTTATTCTGTTCCCAATAATCAGCATACTGGTCTTTCAATCCCCGCGGGTCTAATCCTAAAAAAGAATATTGCGAAAAAAATAAAGGCCCGCCATAATCAAATCCCAAGGGTAGTGTATAACCGTAAAAGGTTTTTCCATTTGTAAAGAAATTACTTTGTACCCATCCGCGATGATAAACAGAGCTGCTTACCGGATAGCGTTCACCAGCGGCAGCTAACACATACATAATCAAACACTCATTATAACCCCTTACCGGAAAATTCATCGCCCAGCCATTATTAGGGCTCCAATGCCAGTACAGCACATCTTCGCCGCCCTTTGTAAACCAGTTCCATTCAATATCATTCCACATCCATTCAATCCTGTTACGCAAGTCTGTTTCAACAGGATTCATGGTATTGAAATATTGCCTGGCACATAGCAAACCCTGGAATAAGTAAGAAGTTTCAACAAGATCGGCACCATCATCTTTCCTGCTGAAAGGGATAGTCTTACCCGATTCACCATTTAGCCAATGCGGGAATACACCATGATAAGAATTTGCTTTTAGTAAAAAGGTTGCAATTTTCAGTAAGTGCTTTGCAGCGGTATCCCTCGAGATCCAACCCCTGTCTGTCGCAACAATCGTGGCCATGATTCCAAAACCAGTACCACCGGTAGTTACCACTTCATTGCCGTAATCGTATGCTACATTGCTTCTTTCCCTCGCCATTCCGCTTACCGGATGCGCGAAATCCCAGAAATAAGTAAA
>JAYTOS010000065.1:0-12043 GCA_043747705.1 Bacteroidota bacterium | reverse complement strand
TTGATGGATTGAATGGTAGTGTTCTCTTAATACATGCCGGAACTGACCAGCGCCGCAAAGATAAATTGTATAATAGGTTAGAAGAACTGATAGGGTATCTGAAAAAAGAAGGGTATCATTTTAAACGAATTGACGAGTTATTACAGTAATCATCTCCGTTGATTTTTCAATTTTCTACGGTACTGGGGTAAAAAAATCCCGAACTGACAGGTTAGGTAATAGCGATTACTATTTTTATAAATGATAGGTTAACTGTTTTCCGCAGAAATTTTACCACCTGTCTTCTTCCGGGATATCCCCCTCCTGTTTAAATTGTTGTTTTGATTTGATCTTTTGCAGCTGGCGCTCAATGATTACAGCGGCGATGATTTTCCCGGCATCTTCGTGCTGCATATCATCCAACAGCTTCCTGATTTTGGTTTCGCTTACATCCAAACGGTATAAAAGGTTCATAAGCCCGGTAAAATCGCTAAGGATCATATCATTAATGTAAGTGGCCAGTTCTTCGGCAGAAAGATGTTCCCAGGGCTGTAAATCGGTTGACATGGTATAAAGTTACTATTAAGGCTCAAAACTTTTGGATAGAGAATATATTTTTAAAACCCCTGTTACGTTTTGTCTGCAAAAAATCCTAACTAATAAGCTGAAATATTTTTTAAATTAATATTTTTCTATCACCCCCAATCCAAACAATGCAAAATCATATTTAACCGGATCTTGCGGGTCTAACGTGCGTAGGTAGTTTGTTAATTCAACGGCGGCCAGCCAGTCTATCTGTTTCCTTTGCAGCAACCCAAAACGTTTGGCAACTCGTGCAACATGCAGGTCAATAGGGCAAATGAGTTCTGAGGGCTTGATTGTTTTCCAGAGTCCAAAATCAACACCCTGTTTATCTTTTCTAACCATCCATCGCAGGTACATGTTCAGCCGTTTGCAGGTAGAGCCTTTAAAGGGAGTAGCTATGTGTTTTTTGGTCCTGTTGGGCACCTGCTCCAGAGAAAAAAAATTATTGTGAAAATTTATTAATGCGTATTCAACTATACCGCCAGCATGAGAAGGCGAATTTTTTTTAAAGAAAGCCTCTTCGAGGCTTTGGTGATTTGTGTAATGTTGTTTCAGAAACTCAACAAAATATAACAGATCAGTTATATTGAATGTCCTGTGTTTAAAACCTTCCAGTTTTTTTAATGCGGCGGCATGGTGGTTCAAACAAAAATCATAAGGCGAATTATCCATCAGGCCCATCAATTCCTTTGATTTGTTGATGATGGTGGTACGGTTACCCCAGGCAAAAACGGCGGCGAATAAGCCGGCAATTTCAATATCCTGTTTTTGGGTAAAACTTCTGGGTATGCAAATAGGGTCATCTTGGATAAATGAAGGGCGGTTGTATTGCGCTACCTTTTCATCAAAAAAAACTTTTAGCTGCTTATATTCCTTTGCTTTCATTACTTCCTGAAATGAGATTAGCCTATTCATTATATACCATCTGCTTATTAAACCATCCGGGTAAACAAACAGTTTTTAAAACACATAGATAAATAGGAAAAACGAAGGGCACATAGTATGCCACCTATATGCCCTTTTCCTGAATTATGTTTATATAGATTAAAAAAATTAACCTATGGCCGATGTAAGATCCTCAATCAAATCATCCACATCTTCAATGCCTACACTTAAACGGATAAGGCTATCGCTCAAACCATTTTTAATTCTTTCTTCTCTGGGTATGGAAGCATGCGTCATCGATGCGGGATGGTTAATCAATGACTCAACACCACCTAAACTTTCGGCCAGTGCGAATATTTTTGTTGCAGATAAAACTCTTTTCGCTTCATCCACACTATCGTTTTTCAACTCAAAACTCATCATGCCGCCAAAACCACGCATTTGTTTTTTAGCGATGGCATAATTGTGATGGTCTTCAAAACCACACCAATATACTTTGGCAATTTTAGGATGGCTACGTAGAAAGTGTGCGATCTTTTCGCCATTCTCACAATGCCGCTGCATACGGATATGCAATGTTTTAATGCCACGCAATACCAGAAAGCAATCCATCGGACCAGGTACAGCTCCGCAGCTTTTTTGTATAAAATATAATTGTTCCCTGAGAGCGGCATCGTTCATCATTAAGCATCCCTGTATCACATCACTATGGCCACCAAGGTATTTGGTAGCTGAGTGCATTACCAGGTCGGCACCAAGGTCCAACGGGTTTTGTAAATAGGGTGAAGCAAATGTATTATCAACACAAAGCAATGCTTTGGCATTTTTGGCTACAGAGGCTACTGCAACAATATCTGTTATGTTCATCAATGGATTGGTGGGTGTTTCAATCCAGATAAGCCGGGTATTTGGGGTAATGGCTTTTTGTATATTGGATACATCAGTGGTATCAACATACGTAAACTGTATACCGTACTTAGCGAATATTTTAGTGAACAGGCGATAGGTACCTCCGTACATATCATTCGCTGCAATCACCTGATCGCCGGGAGATAATAATTTTATAACAGCATCTGTTGCGGCAACACCACTTCCGAAAGCAAGACCGAATTTTCCATTCTCTATCTGTGCATATGCTTCTTCCAATGCTTTACGGGTTGGATTTTGACTGCGTGCATATTCAAATCCTTTATTTACGCCAGGGGCCTCCTGCACATAGGTAGAAGTTTGATAAATAGGTGTCATGATAGCACCGGTAGAGGGATCGGGCTCTGTTCCGGCGTGGATATATTTTGTGGCAAGTTTCATAAAATCTGGTTTAAATGCAAAGATGCGATTAATGATGCGTTTACGCTGATAAAACCATTAAGCATGGTATAAGTATTAATTAATTCTTTTTTGCCGGAACATTGTCTTTTTGCGCCGAGCCTTTCTTTAGAGGCAAAACAATGTCATCAGCAGCAGCACCAATAGGTAATACTGCTTTCAGATCATCCCATAAAAAAATAAGATTGGCCCCGTTCCTGGTTTCGTCAAAATAAATCGTCAGAGGCTCCACTGTTTCCTGATTTTTTTCCACGTTTATATCTGTTCGTAAAAGATCTTTTTTAGGATCATAGGTAAAACTTCCCCAGGCGTAATTATCCTTGTTAAAGATCAATGTCCATTTATTTTCATCGGGTATACAATACAAAGTATAACGCCCCTTTGTTACTTGCTTACCGCCGATTTTTACATTTTTAAAAAACTCTATTTCGGTGGCTTCATTCGCACCTAAACGCCAGATATCATTGTATTTAATGATACCCCCGAAAATGGAACGTCCATTTTTAAGTGGCCTTCCGTAAATAACCCTGGCTACCGGCATGTCTTTCGTTTTACCACTCATTTTTAAAATGGGATAATTGGCGGGCCAATAACTCATATCCATGGGCGACTTGTCAAGATCTGTTGGCTTGGGTTGGGCCTGGGAACAAACAACTGCAAAAAAGAAAACTAAACTTACAATCGCCTTCATATAAAAAATTTTGTCAAAGATAGCTGCCTATTGTATTAAGAGCGTGTCTAAATGCGACCGGGCAAATTTTTTAACATCCGGAAAAAAGTCCCTGTAATACCTCTCTAATGCGGTATAATGTTCTGTAAACAAGGCAAATACCTGTGCCGAACCACTCAAATAAACTGCCCTTCGTGCGAGTCCGTTAAAACTATTTTCAATACCTGTGGTAAACCGATAATTGACCAACCAATCCTGTGTGGTCATATAAGGTAATATCCGGGCAAATTTTTCAGGTAAGATAGCTTCCTGTGCTGCTAACTGAAGATAAACTTCTTCTGCAAAACCCTTCCAGCCGGTTGCTGATAATTCACCGCTATCCAATGCCAGGAAATGATCATACACCACATCCATAAATGCCCCGGCATAAGCACCTACTGCGGGTTTAAAATATAGTTTGGCTTCTTTAGTAGCAGTATGCTGGTCGGTAAATGTATCAATGGCCCTATGCAAACGAATTCCTTTTTGAACAGTATTCGGGTAATCAAATTGCTTTTTGCCCTTTACAAAATCACTAATCATATTACCCACGAGAATATCGGGGTTATGAAAAGAAAGATAGGCATGGGCTAAATAGTTCATAGTAGGTCCATTGATCGATTTTATCAATAGACCTGAAAGTTACAGTTATCTGCATTTATTTAACGGTCGTATGTATCCAGTCACTGATTAACTGTAATGCTTTTGGTGAAAAAGTTTCTTCCAGGGTTTCATAATTATCCAACGGTGTTTTGCATGTCTGGAACATATGGTTCAGGCCGGGTAAAGCTGTTAGCTGGTAGTGTTTATTATTGCCTTTTTTAAGTGCCGCTTCAATGCCAGAGAGGTTTTCTTTATACCTCACCTGAATATCACTTTCTCCATTCAGCGCCAATAAAGGACATTTTACTTTTTGTAGGTTACCGGCAGGCTGGTAAGAAAGAAAATAATTAATCCAGTGCAGTGCATGTGCTGCTTTCATGACCTCTGCCCATTTAATAAAAGCCTCTTCGCCCTTTACCGTTAATAACCTTATTTCCATGGTATCGGGCACTTCTTTTCTCCAGTTTTGATAAGCGTGGGCCATATCCAATTTTACAGTAGTATAATCAGTGGATTTTATAAAAGCACTAAACACATTATGTACAAGGCGGGCAGCTTTCTGATAATCTTTTTCATTTAACCCTGGTTTGATGTAGTTTCTCTCCATCTGGTAATCCCATATTTTTTCACCTGAAATGCCGGGGCCTGCCAGTAGTATTATAAAAGCCACATCCTCCCTTCTGGATGCAATCATAGGGGCAATCATACCGCCTTCGCTGTGGCCAATTAGGCCAATCTTCTTTGTATCAATATCGGAACGCGATTGCAGGTAAGCCATTCCTGTTTCTACATCTTTGGAAAAAACCTCACTGGTTATGTTGTCAATATCATTGCCCAGGCTAGTACCACCTACCCCCCTGTCATCAACCCTCAATACTGCTATTCCTTTGCGTGTTAAATAATCAGCAAGTACTGCATAGCTTTTGTGAGCGCCTAATGTGCCATCGCGGTCTTGTGAGCCGCTGCCGCTGATAATCACCACTGCTGGAAATTTACCATCACCTGCAGGCCTGGTTAAGGTAGCTGCATAATGTACGGAGTGGTCTATATTATCATACACTATATTTTCACTGCTATAAGAAAAGGGTGGCTTTGGTGTTTGCGATTTGATTATTGCTACCGTGGGCTTTGTTTTTTCTGCATCACTTAATCGTTTAAGGTTAAGGTCGAATGATGCAGGTCCCTGTTTAAAAATGCCTTTTATATCATCATGACCATCCCATTTGCCATTGTATCCACCATGTATGATAGTTATTTCGGCAATGATACTATCGTTATCTATTCTTGTTTTATTCACCTCAAGACCAAATGCATTTTGGTCGGGACTGTCAAATTTTGCCGAATAGGTTTCTCCTGATTTGATTACATGAAAAATGAGTCGCAGATTTTTTCCGCCAGCCGGTATCAAACCCTGCCAGTTACCAGTAATATCCTGCGCAATAGTTACGATGCCGGAGAATAAAAATATAAAGGCGATAAAAACTTTTTTCATAAATACAATTTATTGATGTTTTTTGAAATAGCGATAGGAATAAATGGTGGGGATAATGGTAATGGCAATCATAATGCCAAGGAACACAATAAATCCGGCTTTAGGAGGCAGTAATAGTGTAGCAATGGTGATTATAAATCCGTCACTCACCCAAAGTTTACCAACCAACTGGTGTGTTTTCCGCCAGTTATCTTCATTCTCCAAAGTCCAGGGAAGCCGGAAACCCACAAAATAATTGGGTTTGATGCTGTGCATATAATTACCGAGCACCAGAAAAAGTAATCCTACCAGTGGAAAGATAAAGTTACCGATATTAAAAGAGCCGTGTTGTGTTGCATAAATAATAATAAGGTTGATGGAACACATAAATACAACAATGATTATTGCCAGTTTATGGAATAATTCCGGCGACTGGCCTGCCGTTTTTTTAGGATCGATCTTTGGCAGGTTGTTGATTAACAAGTACACAAGTGCTGATATGCCGGCTAAAAGTAAAGTGGTAAACCAGATCATATTCTTATTACCAAAAGCGTTTGCTTTACCATTAATATCAAAATGCGTTGGAATCGTTTCTGGCAAGGAAGAATAAATACTGGCTGCATAGATTACCGGGATTGCCATGAATAGGAAGATGAGCACTGTTCCCAGCGGGGATGACTTTTTCATGTAATTATTTCTTTTTTATTTTAGTAAATTGTATAAACCATTTCAGCATTTCATCCATTACAGTAGTATTTAATGAATAATATATAAACTGGCCTTCTTTTAAAGACGTTACCAGCTCTGCCTGTTTCAGCAAATCGAGGTGATGGGAAATACTGGGTTTGGAAATATTAAATTTATCGGCAATATCCCCTGCCGTCAGGTCCCCGTCTTTCAGGATCTCCAGGATCTCTCTGCGGGTAGGGTCGTTCAGGGCTTTAAATAATGCATTCACGGTAATTAGTTATTTGTATATTTAGACAAATGTCTAAATAATAATAATTACTTCCAAATTTATTTATTTCAACACCGTCAGTGTAAACCTGTGCATCTGTAGCGGACATTTTCTATATTCTGTGTTCTACATACCGTCCTTACAACCACTTTTAAAAATTAACCGCATGATAACGGCTTTTGTGATTTTGTTGTGAAAATGCTTCAAAGTCATACCGGTATTGAGTTTTGGTTAGCAATTAACTTTTGATAATACGGGTTCTCTTACCGTTCATAACAACGCGGAATGATTCCCTGTCTATTCATCACAATTGGAAACCATTCATAATAGGGTGTTCTACATTTGGTTTGTCAATCAGAAAATGACAAGTAAACATAAAAACCAAAAACAAAAATTATGAAAAAATTATTTATCATAATCTTGATGGTTGTAGCAGTAGGAAGCAGTGCATTTGCACTGGATGTAAACAAAGTAAACTACAAAGTAAAAAATACTTTTGATGCCCAGTTCATTGGCGCGGAGAATGTTACCTGGAGTGAACGTGGCACATATATAAAAGCCTCTTTTACAATGGTAGATGAAAAAGTAGAAGCCTTTTTTTCGGAAGATGGCGAAATGATTGCCTTTAGCCAAAAAGTTGAATTAAAGCATTTACCATTGAATGCCATACAGAAAATTAAAAAAGAGCATGTATCATCTACCATCACTGAATGCATCGAGTTTAACCAGAATGGCGAAAAAAATTATTATGTTTCATTACAGGATGGGTCTAAAAAACAGATCCTGCAGGTATCACTTTACGGAAGTATAAGTGTTTACAATAGTGCAGCTAAATAGGCAGTTAAGGTTTAGGTTGTAAAAATCAGGAGGCCCTTTATATTGGGGCCTTTTGGTTATTCATCTGTAGCGGGTTTATTTCCTGAAAACGGGTCATCGAAATAAAATCCGCTTCCTTTTTCAGGTCAAATATCAAGCGGTGCAGCCGTTCAAGTAATGGCGTACCATTTAATTTTTTTGTATAGCCGGGTAATCCATAATTATCAATGGCCGTAAACTCCCATGGATGAAAATACAAACACAGATACCCATCTTTTTTAAGTGTTTGCAATGCCAGCATTTTAAATACAGTGTATGGCAGGTTCTTAAAACTTAACCAAAAGAGTGGCATCCTGATATGGGGTGAAACAGATGCTGGGATCCTTGTCACCCCATCTTCTGTATAAACTGTTCTGGGCAGGTGAAAATTATTATAACGACCGGGTAACCAGGTTGGATTGATAGAAGAATCGAATATATATCCGGCTTTTTTTACCTCCTCCATAGACACTTTGCGCATGCGTGGCATACGCAAGCCGGTAACGGTTATGCTGGTTATTTCCTCTAATTTATTTTTTGAAAGCAGTAAATGTTCGTTACGAAAATCAGAATGATAGAAAGTGTGAGACGCAATCTCATGTTTGGTTGCCAGTTGCCTGATTGTATCAGGGTAATATATGGCGAAATTAGCGGTAGTAAATAAAGTACTGGTAATGTAGGGATCTGCTAATAAAGGCTGAATGGCATCCAGCCCATTTTTCCCTACCTGCATCTGTTCTTCTGCACTGATTGTAAAACCGTATTCGAGGGGCATATCAAACTCTTCCACATCAAAGGTCAACAGCACATATCGTTTCATCATACTATGTTTGATTCTTTCACAATATAATGTGGCCTTTGTTTGCTCTGCATAAACAGTTTACCCAGGTACATGCCAATAATGCCCAATATCATTAACTGGAGTCCGCCAAAAAAAGCTATGGTAGCTATCATAGAAGCCCAGCCGGATATGGCATGCCCAAAATAATAACTCCAAATAATATACGGAACATATAATAATGAAAGCACTGAAAAAATAAAACCTAAATAGGCTGCAAGGTATAATGGCCGGGTGCTGAAAGAAGTAATACCCTGCAACGCAAACCGTATCATTTTTTTAAGCGTGTATTTCGATTTGCCTTTGGTTCTTTGTGCAGGATCATACTCAATACCTATTTGCCTGAATCCCATCCATTTTATCAATCCACGCATAAACAGGTCGATTTCTTTAAAAGCCCTGAATACCTCCACTACCTTTTTATCCATTAAACGAAAGTCGGCTGTTCCCTGTTCTAATTCTATATCCGATAAGTTATTGATGAGGTTATAAAACATATTGGATGTTTTACGTTTCATTAAAGGCATTTCTTTATGGTCCTTGCGGATAGTATATACAATATCATACCCCAATGCCCATTGCTGAATGAGTTCCGGTATAAGATCGGGAGGGTGTTGCATGTCGCCATCCATCATAATTACACAATCCCCGTCAACCATATCCAATCCGGCTTTCAGCGCATTCTGGTGGCCAAAATTTCGGGAAAGAGAGATGAAGAAAAGGTTGCTATGGTTGGCAGACTGTTGTTTAAGTTCATCCAGGGTACCATCTGTACTGCCATCATCTACAAAACAAACATCATATGCGTAAGGGAGTGGTTGAAAAACATCCTGTAAAGCAGCTATCACAATGGCAATGTTTGCCTCTTCATTACAAACGGGTATAACGATGGAAATTCGTTTCTTCATCAGGCAACTGTTTGCGGGTCTTTAATTCTACAGCAAATTACAGGTTATTTAGTAAGCTACCTACTGTTAGAGGGAATCGTGAGACGCGGATCGTACGTAATTTTTCTTTTTCAATCAACATTTACAACGGGCGACTGATGGCCGCGGGCTTAATAAAATCTTTCACCAATAATTGGTAAATCAATACGCACCATACGATAAAACAGGGCAATGCCTTGAGTGAATAAGGAAGGATCAGATGTTCACGTACATACGGCGGAAACAAATCTGTGGGCGATAAACTGGTTAACAGGATCACCAATGCCAATAAGGCATGTGTATACCATTTTTTCGAACCATCCTGTATCACATACCAGATACCTACAGCCATTACTGCAATTACAAAAGTGGATGACTCTGCCGATGAACTGAATATTACCACACCTATCATGGCAAGGCATAAATAGCTCATACGAAATGCGGCCTGTTTATATTGGCTCACCCGTAAAAAGGGCAGGGCATATAATATGGCAGCGGGTACTGTAATAAAATAGTTACGTAAATGATCATAGTTAAAAATGCGCCGGATCATGCCCATCACAGAAATATCCTGCATAAGATTGGTATCGGCTGCATCTATGTTCTGCGCATTTTTTTCTACCAGGGAGTGGTACCAGTCTTTATAAGACTGAATAATGAAAGCCGGCGAAGAAATAATCATGGGCAAACAAAATAAAACAACAAACCAAAAAAGGAAAGAGAGTACAAATTTTAATTTGTGTTTGGAGAACCAGAAAAAAGCAATCCCCGCAATACCATAGATTTTTACCAGTAACCCTGCCACAATAAAAAAGGTGGCCCAGATATCTTTTTCTTTCTCAACCAATACATAACTTAACATGATCCAGCCGGTGAGCATGGGGTTGAACTGTACATTGTGAACGGAGGTCATCATTTCAAGAACCCCGATTAATAAAATGGTGTTCTGTTGCCGGTCGGTTAGCTGTAGCTGGCGCACGGCATAAAACAATACCCAGGCATTGGCCACACACCATAAAAAGCAGCCGAGGTAATCAGGCAACAGGGCAAAAGGTGCGATTAATATGCTGAATAACGGGCCATAATGATTGGAGTCGATATACTCACCGGGATATGGGATATATAATTTTTTTTGCTGGAGTGTGTGTTCAAAAACACCTGCAAAAATATCATAGTTATTAATTGCTGCATGGCCGCGGCTTATCTCTGCAATAGCTGCCAGCATGGCCAGGAGAAACCATAAAAATACCGGGACAGGTATTTTCCATTTACCAATTGTTATGTTCTTTAACAGAAATTGCATAAGGGGGTGTAACAGCAAAAATATCAGTAAGATTTGGGTAAGGGGAAATAAATATTTGTAAAAACAATGTTATGGCATAAAACCGTTCAAAAAAATTACTTTTGCCCCTCAAAATCAAGAACCATGAGTAAAGGACCTGTTTCGCAGTTTATACAACATCATTACCGCCATTTTAATGCAGCAGCTTTAGTAGATGCAGCCAAAGGGTACGAAACCCATTTAATGGAGGGCGGCAAAATGCTGGTTAGCCTTGCCGGGGCCATGAGTACTGCCGAATTAGGCATTAGCCTGGCTGAAATGATACGGCAGGATAAAGTGGCTATCATCAGCTGTACCGGTGCCAACCTCGAAGAAGATATTATGAACCTGGTGGCACATAGCCAATATAAAAGGGTACCTAATTACCGCGACCTCAGTCCCCAGGAAGAATGGGACCTTTTAGAGAACCACTATAACCGCGTAACCGATACCTGTATACCGGAAGAGGAAGCATTCAGAAGGCTGCAGCAGCATATTCATAAAATATGGGCTGACGCAGAAGGGGCGGGTGAAAGATATTTCCCACATGAGTATATGTATAAGATGTTACTGAGCGGCGTATTGGAGCAGTATTATGAAATTGACCCGAAAGACAGCTGGATGCTTGCGGCTGCCAAAAAGAACATTCCGATTGTAGTGCCGGGTTGGGAAGACAGTACGATGGGTAATATCTTCGCTTCTTATATTATTAAAAGCGAACTTAAAGCAAGTACCATGAAAAGTGGTATCGAATACATGGTATGGCTGGCCGATTGGTACCGGCAGAATAGTGGCGGTAAAGGCATAGGTTTTTTTCAGATAGGTGGCGGTATTGCCGGTGATTTTCCTATTTGTGTGGTGCCTATGATGTACCAGGACCTTGAATGGCATGATGTTCCTTTCTGGAGTTACTTTTGCCAGGTGAGTGATTCTACTACTTCTTACGGATCTTATTCGGGTGCAGTTCCCAATGAAAAAATTACCTGGGGTAAATTAGACATTCATACGCCAAAGTTTATTGTAGAGAGTGATGCAACGATTGTTGTGCCTTTGATATTCGCGTATATTTTAGGATGGTAATAAGTCAAAATTAAAAAGTCAAAAGCCAAAACTTAAGTTTTGACTTTTGACTTTTTAATTTTAGTTCAATTCAATTATCTCGCAGGCATATTCAAAGGTATATCCCTTTTCAGCATATCATCCCTGTTGGCAATTACCCATGCTGTATGGAAAACCAGCTGGGCACGTCTTGCCATCACTTCAAACTGTATCTTATCTACTGTATCTGTTGGCTTGTGGTAATCAGCCCCCAGCATACCATCATAAAAAAACAAAATAGGAACACCTTTTTTAGCAAAATTATAATGATCACTGCGATAATAAATTTGATTCTGGTCGTTAGGGTCATCGAATTTATAATCCAGAGCGAGGTTCTTGATATATTTTTTATTTACTCCCTCATTAATGCCAACCAGCTCTGAACTTAATTTATCATGACCGATCACATATATATAATTCAAAGTATCTGCTTTGCGTGAAGTATCCCCTCTTCCAATCATATCCGTATTCAGATCTGCAGATGCTTTT
>JAYTOS010000064.1:0-4579 GCA_043747705.1 Bacteroidota bacterium | reverse complement strand
TTTACTAAAATCGCTGGGAATTGAAAAAAATTAATAACGCTTTACTGATAGACAACGATGCTTTGATCAATATGATGAATGCAAAACTGATTGAGGGTAGTAAGATTGCTAGAAATGTGAATGTAGTAACCAACGCAAAGGAAGCATTGCGAATACTAAAACAATTAGACGTATCGAATCTCACTGAATTTATAGAAATCATTTTTTTAGATATTGACATGCCGGTTATGAGTGGCTGGCAATTTCTAAAAGAGGTTGAAAAAATCCCCCTAATCTTTCTTAATAAATACAGAATTATTTTGTTAGGCTCTTCTCTTGATCTTTTTCAGATTAAAAAAGGGCAAAATCGAACACTATGGTTAACGATTATATACCAAAACCACTTACTATGAAGTACCTGCAAATGCTAAGGTCGGCAAAGTATAAGCCTTTTAGTATTTGCCAGTATTTACTGCGGGAAATATAAAACCAGGCATTGTATTATTTCATAAATATCGGTTGACTCTTTTCGTTCTAAAGACAAACCATCATCTCCAACATTTTGATAAATCAAACGAATTATTTTTTTTTAAAAATCTGCCAACCAGGCTTGGTCAATTAGTATTGATTATTGCCGCTTCGGTAGTTGCTGGGTGGGTATTCGACATTTCGGTGCTAAAGCGTATACTGCCTGATTTTGTGGTGATGAACCCAACCACGGCCCTGCTTTTTATATTCAGTGCCATAACTCTTTGGTTGCACCAGACAAACGATAAGCAGGGCACACAGTGGATGGTTGATATAATAAGTGTATTCATTACAGTTATCGCTGCAATACGTTTGGCGGGGTTCTACCCACGTTTGGATACAGGTATTGACCAACTCCTTTTTCCCAATCAATTATCCGGAAACCGGATGGCACCCAATACGGCACTCGCCTTTCTGTTGGTGGGATTATCGTTCTGGTTACTTAACCGAAGAAGGAAATATGCCTATCTTTTTTCACAGATTGCGTCATTGCTTGCCCTGGCTATTAGCCTGTTAGCCATTATCGGCTATATCTCTGTTGACCGCACCCTGTATAGGGTAGCCACTTATATCCCAATGGCATTGCATATTGCTGTAACCTTTTTCATTCTTATAATTGGCATTCTCTTTGCCAGCAGCCAGCATGCAGTCATGTCTGTAATTATGCATAAAAATATTGGTGGGAAAATCTCGAGAATACTGCTACCTATCACGTTGCTTATCCCGGTTATATTTGGTTGGCTAAGGATTGAAGCACAACGCAGAGGGATGATCAATCTTGAATTCGGAACGGCATTGATGGCTATTTCTATCATTATGGTATTTACTGTATTGATATGGGGACTGGCCTGGTCTATCAACCGGACGGATGAGAAAAGAAAAAGGCGGAAGAAGCGATGCTGATTGCAAAACTGGAAGCAGAACAGGCAAAAAAAATACAGGAACAGTTTCTTGCAAATATGAGCCACGAAATACGAACCCCTATCAATGGGGTGATTGGAATGGTGCAATTGATAGGAACAACACAACTTAGTACAGAGCAAAAAGAATATATAGATATCATTAATGAATCGGCATCCAATTTATTAGTGATCATTAATGATATACTTGATGTTACAAAAATGCAGGTGGGAAAGATAGCCCTTGAGGAGGTAAACTATTCATTGCAGGATAACGTAAGAACACTTATCAAAATATTCAGCTTTAAAACTGCTGCGAAAGGAATTGCATTGAACTGTGAAATAGCCCCCAATGTACCGCAGCTTTTATCAGGCGATCCCGTAAGGCTTAACCAGATACTTACCAACCTGATTAATAATGCGATAAAATTTACGGAGAATGGCGAAGTAAAACTTTCTGTTGACATAATAACGAAAGATGAAAAAACAATAAACCTTCGTTTTGTTGTGCAGGATACGGGCATTGGTATTGCCGAAGACAAAATAGAAAGCGTTTTTGAAAGCTTTACACAGGCATCCAGCGACACGACCAGAAAATATGGGGGAACAGGCCTCGGACTTACCATCAGCAAGCAGCTCATCGAATTACAGGGTGGCACCATCAGCCTGTTAAGCAAACTGGGGTAGGGTAGTTCTTTTTCTTTTGTGCTTCCCGTAAAAGGAGCAGAGAAAAGTGTGGCTTCCGAAAGAAATATCGAACAGACGGTGGTGCCGGGTATGGATCATGTAAATATTCTTTTGGCAGAAGATAACCTCATCAACCAGAAAGTAGCCTCTAAGCTCTTATTTAAAAAAGGCGCGCAGGTAGATATTGCCAATAATGGCAGCGAGGTATTGGAAATGCTGGAAAAGAAAAAATATGATATTATCCTGATGGATATTAATATGCCGGTGCTGGATGGTTTTGAAACTACCCAATGTATCAGAGAAAACGTTTCTGGATTTCAAAGGATACCTATTATTGCATTAACGGCCTCCGCACTGGCATCTGAAAAAGCTAAATGTATAGAAGTGTGCATGGACGACTATTTATCCAAGCCCTTTAAAGCTGATGAGTTGTTTGAAAAAATAACGGCGCAACTTTAAGCCAAACCACATTCTTACCAGAGGTTCATTTTTTTCTAACTAACCACTAACAAAAAAAAAGAAAAACCTGATAGCGTGTTTGATGCGCTTTCTATGGGCAGATATATTTCATTATAGGCAGTATGAATAGCGGTAAAAGAAAAAGCTATTCCCAATAAACAGGAATAGCTTTTGTATTCAATGAGATCATTTGCAATTACCGAATCTGTCCTCTAATAAGTCCCGATCCACGTGCAGTAGAATGCGCATTCACGTATAACATATCATTTAATATAGAATTATAAAGAATATTGTCTACGGGTAAAGATAAAACCTTCACTGTGCCAAAATCTGCTGCTGCAGAATAAAAGCCCAGAACAACCGGGCCGCTTACTGTTGAAGAGCCGGAGTGAATATGCGCGAAGGTCATCGCATCACCCGCTTCTAAATTGCTAATCGATACCTTTATGTATAATTTTTTGTTTTCTGTCATACGGATAATAGCCACCCCGGTAGCCGTAGTGGTAACAGAGGGTACTTCATTGGTGCCGTTCATGGCAATATCAGCAGCGAATACCACTTTACTGTCAATTTGTCCCCGAACCAAACCGCCACCGGCCTGTGTGGTATGTACATTTACATAGGCTTCCTGGTTTTTAATAGTATCTGCCTGGCCGGCCGTTAACTGAACAGTACCGGTAACAGTAGAGCCGGAAATGGTTCCGTTAAAAGGTATATAAACAGCACCACTTACACCTGCATTTCCCAGGTGAATGTGTGCAGCGGTAATCGCATCGCCTGCTGTAAGGCTGTTAACCGTAATGGTATACTTAAGCGTGTTATCGCTTAATAGCTGAAGGTCTGCCGAAGCAGTCTCGTTTCTGCCGGCCGGTGCAGGTACTTCAAATTTAGCGCTCATGGCCACAGTGGCCGACCAGCTAACGGTAGCCGGGGGAGCAGTATAGCTGCTTTTGCTGCAACCCATAAATTGTGTGGCACTAACTGCCAGTGCAAGGATAATGAGTATTTTTTTCATAAAAGATTGATTTTTTCAACCAATACGAGCGATTTTATGAATTGGTTGGCTATAAGTAAAGAAAATGAGAATTATGTAATAGCGTTATGTGATTTTGGCTATTTAGTAACCGGGATGAAAACGAAAAACAATCCTTAAACGATGACCAAACCAATCAGGATTATTTAGTAAACCAGTATCAAAATATAATAATCAAAAGAGGAAGATACTTTGGGGGAAAAGAAAAAGGCCACCCTATTGGGGCAGCCTTCTCCGGCACATGAATCCGAAACCTAAAAATTGTTCCGGAATGTTAATCTTCTTTGATAAACACACCCTTCTCATCAAAAATCAGGTCTTTGCCTTTAATTTCTGCTTCAAACATATGCTTACCGGAAGCATCGGTTACTTTACCGGCTTCATTAATTTTCGCACCCTTGTAATGTTGTTTAACATAAGGGGCAACGCTGGCAGGTAATTGACTGATCGGGATAGCCTGCACCAATTCTACAAAAATGGCAGTAGGTGTGAATACAGTAGAGTTATCTTCTCCGGATTTACCACCCCAATTGGCCTCGAAGTTGCCTTTCTCTTTTTCCCAGCTTACCTTATTGTTTTTGGCTTCGGGATATTTTTTAGCAAGGGCGGCTTTTACTGCTGCGGGTACATCTTTCTCTTTCAGGTCCTGGGCAATGACTATTCCTGTAAACGTTGCCGCAAAGAGTATTACTGATAACATTAATTTTTTCATACTGATAAATTTAGATTTTTTTAATATCGTAAAAGTATAATTTGATTATGTAGAGATTCTGAAGACTGTCGCCAGCATTGTGTTAAAATGCAGGAATATCAAATAACGCAGCCAAACCGATTTGCATTGGATTCTTTCTACAAGACATTAATACTTTCTGTTTTTTAGACCGAGGTTTTAAACTTCAACCGGTGTATGGGTACCTGGTGAAAATATAGCGGAGTAGTGATCTATCTAATTTAATAACTGCTCAAAGAAGCCGCCAATATTATTTATCCTGTC
>JAYTOS010000063.1:0-2073 GCA_043747705.1 Bacteroidota bacterium | reverse complement strand
ACTTCTCCTGCTGCTTTCAAAGCGGCTATGGCACAGGCCATGGCAATCCGGTGGTCGTGGTGTGAATGGGTGGTTGCTCCTTTTACACCGGTTCCCCCTTTAATCAGCATCAGGTCGTCCTGCAGATTTATTTCAATACCCAATTTAGCAAACTCTTGCTGTAAACTGAGCGAGCGGTTACTTTCTTTATGGGTTAAACGGTTTACGCCTTCTATTATGGTTGTTCCTTCACAATAAGCTGCCAGCGCAACTAATGGCGGGAACAGATCCGGACAATCATTCGCATTAAAATGAAACGCTTTTAATGGCAATGGGCCAATATCAATCTGATCGGACTGAATAGATAACTGGCACCCGCAATCCATCAATGCCTGTAATACGGCTTTATCGGCCTGGGTAGAGAACACATCAAGGCCTTTTACTGTAATCGGGCCTGCAATCGCACCGGCAACGAGTAGGAAGGCAGCACCGCTCCAGTCGCCCTCTACTGTATAATTTTGAATTTTGAATTTTGAATTTTGAATTGGCCGGCTGAAATAGAATTGATTATAATCCTTGTTCTCCACCTCCCATCCAAAATGTTTCATTACCTGTAATGTGAGGTCTATATAAGGTTTACTTTTTAGATTTTTTACAGTGATGGTCGCATTATTTGCACCCGAAGCACCATAAGCCATGAGTAAGCCGGTTAAAAATTGCGAGCTTAACGAGCCGTCGACTTCAATATCTGCGGGTTGTAGCGGACCCTGAATTTGCAGGGGGAGTTTATCATTTTGCGTTTGCACTTTTACACCGAGTTGAGGCAGTATTTCATCAAAAAAATCCATTGGCCTGGTTAAGAGGCTGCCGGTTCCGGTTAAGGTAATGGATTGATCGCTTAGTGCTGCGATAGGGGTGAACATGCGTATACCCAAACCACTTTCGCCACAATTGATTTCGTTATTTTTTGGATGAATGCCTTTGGAGGTGATGATGATATTACCATTCTCTGCCTGTTCGACTTCTGCACCTAATTTTTGAATAACATCTATAGCAGCCAGGTCATCATTGCTTTTACCGGGATTTATGAGGGTGGTTTTACCATTGGTTAACAAAGCGGCGGCACATGCCCTTTGCATACTGCTTTTACTGGCGGCAGCATGAATGGTTCCGGATAATTGTGAGGGTTGTATGCTTACGATCATTTTTTAATGGCACGCGGATGATACGGATAAGCCGGATATCCACTGATAAGCGTATATCCGTCATCTGCGATCCTTTAGAATTGTTTAAAAATTTCCTGTAACTGCACAAAGAGTAATGGCTGAATAACCCCTGTACCTATTTTTTTGAGTAAGATATAATTGATGCTTACATTATCTTTTTTCTTATCCATCAACAATACCTTAAATACTTTTTTCGTATCGAATTCGGCGAAAGTAGGCAGCCCATATTTACTCAACAGGTTCACCACTTCATCTGCCTGTGAAAAGCCTTTGAGTTGTTGGGAGATAACCGCAGCGTAAGTCATGCCGATACTGATGGCCTGTCCGTGGCTCAACTCATATATATTCTCAATGGCATGACCGAGGGTATGGCCATAATTGAGAAGCTTCCTTTCACCCTGCTCAAACTCATCCTTTACCACTACTTTGGTTTTGATCAATACATTTTTCATGATCAATGCCGATAATAGTCTGGCATCTTTTTGAAAACTGCTCAGCGAATGCTGTTGCAGTAACCTGAACATTGCTGCATCTTTAATACAGGCATGTTTGATGATCTCTGCAAACCCATTCTGCCATTCCGCCCTTGGTAAGGTTTTGAGAAAAGAAACATCGAATAATAAAAATTTTGGTTGGCGAATGAGCCCTACCATATTTTTATACACGCCCACATCAATACCATTCTTTCCGCCGATGGAAGCATCAACCATTGCTAAAAGGGAAGTTGGAACAAACCCGAACGGTATACCGCGCATATAAATGCCTGCTACATATCCTGTAATGTCTGTTACTACCCCACCACCAACACCAATCAATGTCGTTTTTCTATCAGCACCAAGTGCAAGCAACTGGTCTATTACAACATCTA
>JAYTOS010000062.1:0-3932 GCA_043747705.1 Bacteroidota bacterium | reverse complement strand
GGGTTGGTTATTTCAAGTATCTCAATTGACGATGATAAAGAAAGCTGGAAGACTGCTTTGCGACAAGAACGAATGCCATGGAATCAATTCATAGCTATTGATTCTACAAAGAATTTAATTGATATGCATTATAATATTCATTTCATTCCCAAAGCGTATCTTTTTGATAAACAAAAAAACTTAATAGCAATATTTAATGGTAAGGATTCGGTATTATTACCGAAAATGGAAACCTTTTTTAACAGTACAAATTAATCTGTAGCAGCCACCGGTTAATAAGCAATATTGCTATAATAGGTATAAAAATGCCCCTGACATTTTCAGAGATATTTTTTACTCAAAATCCACTAACTAATTTATTTAATCCGCTTCGCTTCACTCTCCAATCCTGTTTTTCTATCACGCGCTGCCTTTACCTGGTTGCTTCCAAAACGGTAGGTGAAACTCATACGTACTGTTTGGCTCTCCCAACTTCCACTACCCTTAATGTATAGTCCGCCAAAATCACTGGTAGCTGTCCAGGGGCTGGTATGGAAAATATCTGTCGCACTTATTTTAATAGTTGCCTTTTTCTGCATTAATTGTTTCTGTATACCAATATCCACACCACCCTGCGATTTAGTGCGCTAGGTACCACCCCAGATAGAGGGCCCGCTAAACCAGCCGCTTACTTCAGCCGTATACTCATGGCCTAATGTAAAGCTGTGCTGCATATACGCGCCGAACATAGGGATATCTGTTTTTACTTTATTAGCGCCGATCTCCCCTCTGAACATTTGGTAATTGTACCAGATATTGGCATAACCATTCCACCATTTGGCAATAGGTAAAGGCGATCCTACACTAAAACTAAGTATCTGTTGTGTAGCCAGATTTTTTTGCTGCACAAACGTTGCATTGTTTGCAGTATCGGTTGTTTGTGTTGTATAATCTTTTACATGGCTGTAACCAATGGTAGTGGTGATCATGTATTTAAATGTATGGGATAACTCAATATTATCTGTGTATTGCGGACGTAAGAAAGCATTGCCTTTTTCATAAGTCAACTCATCTAATTTGTTTTTAAATGGATTCAGGTCCTGGTAACTTGGCCTGTCAATCCTGCGGCTATAGGTTAGGTTCAAGGTATTCTTTTGGTTAACCGCCCATGTTAAAGCAGCGCTGGGAAACAGGTTAATATAATCCCTCGTCACAGTATTATCTGCCTGCACTACTCCATCCGCCCTTGCTAATATACCTTCGCTATTGGTTTGTTTAACGCGCAAACCTGCCTGCAAACTCCATTTAGGGTTAAATTGACGCTGATAGTTTACGTAGGCTGCATTCACATTTTCTTTATAGGTAAAGCTGTTACTGCGACTTAATTGTTTTACCGGGTTGCCGTTTACATCATTAAAGAAATCAAATGTGTTGGTGGTTTTTACATAAGAGAATTTAGCCCCATAACCCAACTTCCCTTTTCACTTTGGCTGCGCTACATCCACTTTGGAAGTGTAGATATCAATATCCGTGGGGGTATAGTTACGGTTAACTACCTGGTATAAGGGGTTGCCATTGTTATCTAAATAATAATTGGGCTGGTAACTGCGACCATTTCCACGGAACAAACCATAGTCGGCATCGAAGTTGATCTCTTTGCCACTGGTATCTGCATACCGGTAATTCAGGTTTGTATTCATGTTGATACGATGGCCGGGAACGGTATTGAATGCCTGTAAACTTTTTATATACTGATTGGTGGGATTGTAATAGATACTTTTATTGCTGTTACTTGTCCATTCAGTATTACTGAAGTTGCCTCTTACCAATACACCAATCGTATGCTTACTGTTAATAAAATAATCCGCGCCGGCTTTTACATTCAGGTTCTTATCATTGTTCCTGTTGGTACTATGCTGATCATACAATGAATCTTTTTGTATCCTGAACAGGCTGAGGCCGTTCTCATTCATGCCTATATTTCCGCCAACATTGCTAAACAGATTTATTTTTTTATCCCGATAATTCAGGTTAACTGAACCATTTCCTTTTGGTGTTACACCTTGCATAAATCCTGTAGTAATACTTCCGTTTGTTCTAAACTTCTTATTCTTTTTCAACCGGATATTAATGATGCCTGCATTGCCACTTGCATCATACTTTGCACTTGGGTTGCTGATCATTTCTATCGCTTCTACATCATTACTGTTAATACCTTTCAGGTAAGCTGCAAGGTCTTTACTATTTAACTGGGTTGGCTTTCCGTCTACATAGATCTTAACACCGGTTTTCCCTTTCATGGAAATATTATCGTTGTTATCTACCTGTATACCCGGACTTTTCTGCAATAACTCGAGTGCATTGCTGCCGGTTGCGTTGATACTGCTTTCTACGTTGAAAATGGTTTTGTCGGCCTTAATCTCAATCATAGGTTTGTGGGCGGTAACGGTTACATCCTGTAATTTTTTCACAGCAGGTTGCAAAGTTGCTGAACCGGCATTGTATGACTGGCCTGCCTGCAGATCAAATATTTCGGAAATTTTTTTTTCGAAACCGATAATCGTATAGCTTAATAAAAATTTGCCGCTTTTGCAGAGGCAATATCAAATTGTCCATTGACATCTGTTACATCTGCTTTTACCAAGCTGCTGTCTTTTGCCTGCAAAAGCGAAACGGAAACAGCGGCCAAAGCCTTGCCTGAATTATCTTTTACACTACCGGTTACGTTTGTCTTGTTTTGTGCAAAGCTTTGTATTGTTGCTGCCAATGCTAAAACTGACAGTAATAAAAATCGTCTCATTGTGTTGTTGTTTTGTGCTTATGAGACGCAAAGGACTTCGAATTGTTACAGTGATATTTATTAGTTCGGGATGAAAAGCTGTAATTGAAGTATAAGCGGCAGATAAAAAGTATAAAAAAACCCGACAGTTTCTTTACTGTCAGGTTTTTTATTTTAAGTGATCATGTCAATCACATATTAAGATAACTATTGATAAAAGTTACTTGGCTCCGCTGAGTGCCTTTTATCTTGCAGCCTCCGGCTGAACCCTGAATTACAATGTCTTCAACACATCATTCATACTCCTCACTGCATCTGCACTCTTATTAAATAATGCCTGCTCATCAGCAGTCAATTTAAAATCAAGAATTTTTTCCCAGCCGGTCCGGCCAATCGTAACAGGAACGCCTAAGCAGATATCTTTCTGGCCGTATTCACCATCCAAACTAACGCAGCAGGTAAATAATTTTTTCTCATCACGAACAATACTTTCTACCAAAGCGGCCCCTGCAGCACCGGGTGCATACCATGCTGATGTACCCAGCAGCTTGGTTAATGTTGCACCACCAACCATAGTGTCGGCCACAATTTGCTTTTGTTGTTCTTCACTCAGAAAATTAGTTACGGGTGCGCTGTTCCAGGTAGCTAAGCGCATCAACGGGATCATCGTTGTATCACCATGCCCACCTACGACTACTGCATTTAAATCAGCAGGGCTGCAACCGAGGTGCTGGCTCAATTGGTATTTGAAACGGGCGCTATCTAATGTGCCGCCCATTCCAATAATACGGTTCTTTGGCAAACCCGTGGATTGAAGAGCCAGGTAGGTCATCGTATCCATCGGGTTACTGATGACGATGATGATGGTATCAGGAGAATATTTTAAAATGTTTTCTGTAACGCCTTTTACAATTCCTGCATTCGTGCCAATCAGTTCCTCACGGGTCATACCTGGTTTACGGGGAAGGCCGGATGTGATGACCACTACATCTGATTTTGCTGTCTTGGCATAATCATTCGTGCTTCCCGAAATGCGTGTATCAAAACCCAGTAGTGCAGCTGTCTGCATCATATCCTGTGCCTTACCTTCTGCAAAACCTTCTTTAATATCCAATAAAACCAATTCATCAGCCAGTTGTGCACGGGCAATATTATCGGCACAGGTAGCACCTAC
>JAYTOS010000061.1:0-8202 GCA_043747705.1 Bacteroidota bacterium | reverse complement strand
TATTTCCATGCGTTTCGGATAAATCGTATCATCCACACCTTTTTTTCCGCCCCATCCGCCGCCAACAGCGATGTTCAACAATAAATGAAAGGGTTTGTTAAATGGCCATGCATCATTACCACTGTGTTCGTTTTGAAAAGTAAAATAGGGTTTCTCATCAATCAGCATCGTAACCTTTTCCGAATCCCAATCCAATGAATACACATGAAAGGCTTCGCTGCAATCAGAAATGGTAGTGGTAGCCGTTTTCTGTGTGCCGATGCTGTGATAATATTTTTTAGTATGCGCCGAAGCATGAATAACGCCCTGGTCGTAACCAACATGCTCCATAATGTCGAGTTCGCCATCATCAGGCCATTTTAAAGGAGTGGTTGAGCCCAGCATCCAGATAGCGGGCCATGTTCCACGGCCATTGGGTATTTTGGCTTTCACATCAATACGGCCATAAGTCCAGTCGCCCTTGCCTTTTGTAACTAATCTTGCGGAAGAATAAGCATTTTTACCAATGGTTTCTTTTCTTGCTTCAATAACCAGCAGCCCATTTTCCACCCGGGCATTTTCTATTTTTTTTGAAGTATAATACTGCAATTCCCCGTTTCCCCAGCCATTACCGCCAACATCGTAATTCCATTTGGCAGAGTCGGGAAGCCCCGTATAATTGAATTCATCGCTCCAGACCAATTTTCTTTTTGATTGGGCGAATGATACAGAAAAGCAAACAGTGAACAGGATTAAAGTGGCTATAAACAGGCGTATTTTCTTCATTTCAGTTATTTTTTGGGAAAAGCAAGATACTTATAAAAAAACCGGTTTTTGAATGGCTTTTCAGCGGAAATGAAAAAAATTTGCCTGTAAATGAAGATGCCTTTACTTTTGTGCCTCACAATGAAAGTATTTGCACATACCTATCACCATCATTTCTTACCCAAAGGGTAGGCTGTTGGTGTTTTGTGCTTGTAGCGATGAAACATTAAAGGGCTTACCTCATCGGTAGGCCTTTTGTTATTTACCCCATTCCTGGAGGGGGCTATTATTCTTCAGGAAAAAAAATATTGCTCAGGCAATCAATTGTATGAAAGAGACCAATCAAAACATTCCTTCCCCGCAGGAAAATGAGGTGAAACTAAAATTAGCCATCCAGAAAAGCGGGAGGTTGCATGATGATTCTATCCGCCTATTAAAAGAATGTGGTATAGATATCAGTAATGGTGTAAATAAACTAAAGGCCGAAGCCAGTAATTTTCCGATAGAAGTGTATTTTTTACGCGATGATGATATTCCACAATACGTAGAAGATGCGGTGGCCGATATTGGTTTTGTAGGTGAGAATGTTGTGTACGAGAAGAAAAAGAAAGTAGAAGTGGTAGAGAAATTGGGCTTTGGTAAATGCAGGCTCAGTATTGCTGTGCAAAGGGGCGAAGAATATGGTGATGTACAATTTCTTGCCGGCAAAAAAATTGCCACCAGTTACCCTGTTATTGTAGAAGATTTTCTGAAAGAAAAAGGCGTAGAAGCTGAGATACATGAGATCAGCGGCAGTGTGGAAATTGCACCGGGTATTGGTTTGGCGGATGCAATCTGCGACCTGGTAAGCAGCGGTTCTACTTTATTCATGAATGGGTTGAAGGAAGCGGAAACCATCCTGCAATCGCAGGCAATATTGATCAGGAATAAAAAATTAGACCCGGCCAAACAACAATTACTGGATCGTTTGGTATTCAGGATCCAATCAGTAAAAAAAGCAAAGAATAATAAATATGTACTGCTGAATGCGCCGAACAATAAATTAAAAGAGATCATAGGCTTATTACCTGGAATGAAAAGTCCAACTGTTTTGCCTTTGGCCGAAGAGGGCTGGAGCAGTGTACACAGTGTACTGAATGAAAATGATTTCTGGGATATTATTGAACAGCTGAAAGCAGCCGGCGCACAAGGGATATTGGTGGTACCGATAGAAAAGATGATTGTATAACGTGAATCGTGAAACGTGAGTGGTGAGTAGTGAGGGGTGAGTTTTGGTAAACTAAATGGCGGAAATAAATACAGTCATAATCAACGCCTGATGATTATCGCATTCTGGTTTAACTTATAATATTTCACAATGAAGCTAATAAAATATCCGTTGCGGGAAAACTGGAAGAAGCTGCTGCAACGGCCTGCTATTGATAATACTTCATTGCAGCTGAAAGTAAAAACGATGATGAATGAAGTGAGGCAAAACGGCGATTTGGCTATTCGCCAATTTACGCAGCAATTTGATGGGGTTGAACTGGAGAATTTCGTTGTATCTGCAAATGAAATCAACGAATCGCCGGCTTTACTTTCTGCTGAATTAAAACAAGCCATCCGGCAGGCAGCAACTAATGTGGGCATGTTTCACAAAAAACAGGTGACCAATGTTGAGATAGTGGAAACCATGCCAGGCGTACAATGCTGGCGAAAAAGTATCGGTATAGAAAAAGTAGGTTTGTATATCCCGGGAGGAACTGCTCCCTTGTTCTCAACGATCCTGATGCTGGCTATCCCTGCAAAAATTGCAGGCTGCAAAGAAATTATCTTGTGCTCGCCCCCTGGTAAAGACGGAAAATTGCATCCCGCTATTTTATTCGCCGCACAATTGGTTGGCATAACTAAAATTTTTAAAATAGGTGGTGTACAGGCCATTGCTGCTATGGCTTATGGAACGCAAACTGTGCCACAGGTATATAAAATATTCGGACCGGGCAATCAATATGTAACCTGTGCCAAACAGCTGATACAGCAGGATGGTATTGCCATTGATATGCCCGCAGGCCCCAGTGAAGTATGTGTGCTGGCAGATGCCACAGCCAATGCTGCCTTTGTTGCTGCCGACCTGTTGAGCCAGGCAGAACATGGTGTGGATAGCCAGGTGTTATTGGTTACGTGTAACGGGTTACTGGTTGAAAATGTGCAAGCAGCATTGGAAAAACAGCTGGCATTCTTACCACGGAAAGATATTGCTGGGAAAGTTTTAGAAAACAGTACCGCTATTATTGTGAAGGATATGGATGAGGCGGTTGACTTGGTAAATGAATATGCTGCTGAACATTTGATCATTGCCTGTGACAATGATGAAACCATAGCACTAAAGATCATCAATGCCGGTTCTGTTTTTCTGGGAAATTATTCGCCTGAAAGTGTGGGCGATTATGCCAGCGGCACTAACCATACACTGCCTACCAATGGTTTTGCCAAAGCGTATAGTGGTGTGAGTGTGGATAGTTTTGTTAAAAAAATCACTTACCAGAAACTATCTCGTAAGGGTTTATTGAATATTAGTGAAACGGTCATATTAATGGCAGAAGCTGAGGGGCTTACTGCACATGCAAACGCGGTAAGCGTTCGTCTTAACAACGATTCACAAGGGTAAAGAATGTTAAATGTTACTTTTTTTTACTTTATGATTCAAAATTTCTTGTTCAATATTCAAATACAATAAGAATATTTATTTCAATCTATATGTTTCAACTAGAAAACCTCATCAGAGAAAACATTAAAAAATTAACCCCTTACTCATCCGCCCGCGATGAGTTCAGTGGGGAAGCGAAAGTGTTTCTCGATGCGAATGAAAACAGCCTGGGCTCACCCCTTACCAAATGGTACAACCGTTACCCCGATCCGCACCAGCGTGCAGTTAAAGAAAAACTGAGTGAAGTAAAAGGGATCAGTACAGAACATATTTTTCTGGGTAATGGCAGTGATGAATGTATTGATCTTTTGTTCCGTTCTTTTTGCGAGCCCGGTAAAGATAATGTGATCATCTGTCCGCCTACCTATGGTATGTATGAAGTGAGTGCCAATATCAATGATATAGAAATAAAAAAAGCACCCTTACTGGAAGATTTTCAATTAGACCTTATTCACGTTGAAAATTTAATTGATGCCAATACAAAACTCATCTGGCTCTGTTCACCCAATAACCCCACCGGCAATTCACTAAACCGGGTAGATATTGAAATAGTGTTGAATAATTTTAAGGGTATCGTGGTAATAGACGAAGCATACATCAATTTTGCCAAACAGAAATCATTCCTGCAGGAGCTTGCCGAATACCCAAACCTGGTGGTGATGCAAACATTCAGTAAAGCCTGGGGATTGGCAGGATTAAGGTTGGGCATGGCATCTGCTTCCTCACCAATTATCGAAGTGCTGAATAAAGTAAAACCACCCTATAATATTAACCAGGCAACACAGGAACTGGTATTGAAAGCGCTGGAAGAAGTAGGCCAGGTAAATGATATGATTAAACTGCTGGTGGATATGCGTGAAGCATTGGCCGAAGTATTTTTATCAATGCCTACCGTAGAAAAAGTGTACCCTTCTGATGCCAATTTTATCCTGGTAAAGATCAAAGAAGCGAGGAAAATATATGAATTTCTGCTTACAAAAGGTATTGTATTGCGCGACAGGAGCAATGTAAAACTCTGCGAAGATTGCCTGAGAATCACCGTGGGGACGGAAAAAGAGAACACTATTTTGGTCGATGCAATGCAGGAATGGTATAATCAATAAACAATCTGTTCAATTTTGTGTTTTCAGTTGTAATTTCAAACCTAAAATAGCATTCCATATGAAAAAAATCTTTCATTATTTGTCAGCAATACTTGCCATAACGAGCATGTCATATCTGACCGCCTGTGCTTCTGATTCACTCAAAGTAGCTACGCCGGCCGGTATTGTAGCTGATGCGGATAATGCCGGGCTAAAATTACCTAATGGTTTTAGCGCACTTAGGGTAGCAGAAAACGTAGGCAAATCGCGCCATATTGTAGTTACCGGCCAAGGCGATATTTATGTGAAACTTGACCGTGTGGTAAATGGAAAGGGCGTTCTCCGCCTGCACGACAGTAAAGGAAATGGTAAAGCTGATGATATAACAGGTCTTGGCAATTATGGTGGTACCGGGATCACCATTAAAAATGGCTACCTGTATGCTTCCTCCAACACAGAAGTATTTCGTTATAAATTGAATGCAAAGAACGAGGTAATCAATCCTGATGCGCCGGAAAAAATAATTACAGGATTAGGAACGGGTCAGCATCCGTCAAAATCAATTGTACTCGATAACGAAAATCATATTTATGTGAACCAGGGTGCTTATTCTAATTCCTGCCAGGAACAAGACAGGACCACAGGCTCCAAAGGTAAAATGCCCTGCCCTGTTTTAAACGATGCAGCGGGTATTTGGCAATACACCGCAGATAAATTAAATCAAACACAGGCCGACGGCGTACGGTATGCAACAGGTTTGAGAAATGTGGTAGGACTAGACTGGAACCAGCAAACCAATTCCTTATTCGTTATGCAGCATGGAAGGGATCAATTGTTTCAAAACTGGCCGGAATTTTTTACTGAAAAACAAAGCGCGGAGTTGCCTTCAGAATGTATGTATGAAATCAAAAAAGGATCGAACGCTGGCTGGCCTTATATTTTTTATGATCATATCCAGCACAAAAAAATATTGGCACCGGAATATGGTGGTGATGGCAAAAAAGAAGGCGGTAAAGATGCTATTGACCCTGTAGTCGCATTCCCTGGTCACCTGGCACCCGATGGTTTATTATTTTATACCGGCAATATGTTCCCAGCGAAATATAAGAATGGTGCTTTTATAGCATTTCATGGTTCATGGAACAGGGCGCCGTTGCCACAGGAAGGATATTATGTGGTATTCGTACCGTTTAAGAATGGTAAACCATCAGGTGATTCGGAAGTATTTGCCAACGGTTTTTCCGGACTTGCGCAAGTCAACAGTCCTAATGAGGCGAAGCATCGCCCCTGTGGTTTGGCGCAGGGTCCGGATGGTTCTTTATATGTATCAGATGATACAAAAGGAACTATCTATCGTATAATTTATAACGGCAAATAAAAATCTAAATGAAGCAACTGATCGCCTCCTTATGTTTACTATTGGTGTTGATGAGTTTTCAAACTCAGCCAAAAAAACAAGTAACGGCAAAACCCAAAACGACTGTTGTAACAACGGCGCCCGCTGCGGGTATAAAGGCAGTTCTCGTAAGGGGGAAAGCCGTATATCTGCAGCAATGTCTTGCCTGCCATCAATCTGATGGCGGCGGGGTGGCTCACCTTAATGCGCCTCTGAACGGGGCTTCTGCAGTTGTTGGAAAAGATAAAGAAAAACTTATCCGTATTGTATTAAAAGGAATGAAAGGAGTTGATATTGATGATGAACCTTATAATAACGTAATGGCACCCCATCCTGAATTAACTGACCAACAGATAGCTGATGTGCTAACCTATGCAAGAAACAGCTGGACGAATAAAGCATCAGCTGTATCTCCTGCAGAAGTAAAAGCGGTGAGGGCAAAAATCAAATAATACATGTAATGAACGATGCAACAATAGAACAGTCCAATACTGCCAACACCTACAATGGATCGGGAAGTGGTAGGCGTGTACTTTTTTTAGACAGGGATGGTGTGGTGTTGATAGAACCACCAACCGATTTTCAAATTGATAGTGTTGATAAAACAATTTTCCTTCCAGGTGCTATCACGGCCTTGTCGAAAATTGCGGCAGAGCTGGATTATTACAAAGTGATGGTGACCAACCAGGACGGATTGGGAACCGATGCCTATCCTGAATTTGATTTCTATCCCTATCATAATTTAATGCTACGTACTTTGGAAGGAGAAGGCTTTGTATTTGATGAAATGCATATTGACAGAACCTATGCCAAAGAAAATAAACCTACCCGCAAACCGGGCACAGGAATGCTACAGCATTTTTTTGATAAGGATAAATACGATCTTGCCAATTCATTCGTGGTAGGCGACCGGTGGAGCGATATTCAGTTGGCGAAAAACCTGGGATGCAAAGCCATTTACCTCCGCTCACCCTTACACACATTTACGGAGGAACAAGAGACCAACCTGCGAAGTACCATTGCTTTGGAAACAGACAACTGGCAGGATATTTATTTATTCCTGAAACTGGGCTTGCGAAAAGTGGTGCAGGAACGCAATACCAATGAAACAAAGATCAATATCGAATTGAATTTGGATGGTAGCGGTAAAACAAATATCTCTACCGGTCTTGGTTTCTTTGACCATATGCTCGACCAGATTGCCCGTCATGGTAAAATGGACCTGACAGTTATTGCCAAAGGAGACCTGCATATTGATGAACACCACACCATAGAAGATACCGGTATCGCATTAGGGGAAGCTTTTGCCAAAGCATTGGTTGATAAACGGGGAATGGAACGTTACGGATTTGCGTTACCCATGGATGAAGCCGAAGCCAAAGTGCTGGTAGATTTCGGTGGCCGGAGCTGGATCATTTGGAACGCAGAATTTAAGCGCGAAAAAATAGGAGAGATGCCAACTGAAATGTTCTTCCACTTTTTCAAGTCATTCAGTGATGCGGCAAAATGTAACCTGAATATTGAATGTAAAGGGGAAAACGAACACCATATGATTGAAGCCATATTCAAAGCCTTTGCCAAAGCCATACGAATGGCCGTGAAGCGGGATCCATTGAGTAATCATTTGCCTTCTACGAAAGGAGTGTTATAGTTTTGTGAATAGTGAACTGTGAGTAGCTTTTAAACTTATCACTCACTATTCACCACTCACAACTCATTTCACCCTCGTCCACACTTCCGTCCTTCCCAATAAAGAAAAGCCAATGTATCCCCGCAAATTAAGTGTTTTTGGGTCTTTCAGTTTCATGAAACATTTGTAATCTTTGCCATTTTTGGGGTCGTAGATGCGGCCGCCGTTCCATTCACCATCATCATATTTAAAATTGCGAAGGATCAATGCACCAATTAATGGCTTTGACTGAAGTGATTTATCGGGGTTATTGGCATCCAGTTTAGGGTTGCCTTTGGGGCCATTGGGTTCTTTCAGCCAGATGATCTTGCCAAAATATTTATCGCCTTCTTTATATATCTGTATCTGTCCCTCACCACTCGAGTTCAACCAGGTTCCTACTATATCATCAGGATTTGTTTTTGCGGAAGCCGTCAAACAAAAAAGACAGGCAAGAATTGCATATATATTTTTCATGAAAATTAATTAAAATTTGTTTCAATAAGAGAAAAACGAAGAAAAAGAGATCTTTTACTCTTTTTCTTCGTTTTTCTCTTATCGAAATATTAATGCATATTGTTCAAATAAATAATTCCATCCTTCATTACCAAAACAGTTTTCCGAA
>JAYTOS010000060.1:0-2288 GCA_043747705.1 Bacteroidota bacterium | reverse complement strand
GCTTCTCCTTGTGATTTGATGGTGCCGTCTTTCCCAACTTCCATACCGGGTATTTTTTTCAAGAGATCCTCTGCTACAGCATTAGGCTTGGTTTTGAAGGCTGAGGCAGTTATTTCCATCGTATCTTTTTTCATGCGGATAACTGACTCTGTAACGGTTACATTACCAAGATCATTAGCGGTCTGTTTAAGATAGATCGTACCCATGTCAATCGCGGCATTGGTTTTTGAAAAAGTAATTTTTTTAGAGATTACTTCATATCCCTGAAATTTTACCTGCAATAACATATCACCGAATGTGATGTTGGAAAGAGAAAATGTACCATCTGCTTTGGCAAGACCAAATACTTCCATAGAAGAATCCCGGGCATCCAATACGGTAACTGATGCATCTTTAAGTGACTGCTTACTGAGCGAGTCAATCAGCTTCCCTTTAATGGTTCCGGTAGTTTGGGCCGAGACTGTTGCGGTCAGCAATACACAGGTTAAAAACGTAAATATTCTGCTCATAAAACATGGGATATAATTGAAGAAACAAAGGTAACTTTCTCCTTTTACCAATATAGGTTGTTAAAGATTAGCGGAAAACTACCATGATAGTTGGGTATCATCCTTGGGAAATCGGTGAAAACTTACAAGTGATAGGTAAGGTATTGAGGGGGTTCCAGTTTAACCTTTAAAAAAGAATGTTCACCGAAACTGAGCCCCTGAAGCACTGAGAGCCATTAATTATCAGAGAGGAACTAAGATTAAACAATAGTACGGGGGTAAGGATTTACCATGAAAAATATATTCAATCGTTGTTGGGGTGAAATGGATAGCCAGTCAGAAAAAAGTGTTTTACTTACTTTTTCCAACTATATAATTTACCTGCTACTTTTGTGCTTCGTTGATTTCCCATTTAATAAATGTAAAGTATATGAAACCAGTTAACAGAAGTTTTTTAAGCTACTCCTTTTACTTATTAATTTCAGCTGTTCTTGGATTAACTGCTTGTCAGTCCGGCACTACTAAAACTGAGGAGCCTGTTAAAGATACCCTGGCTATGCAAAAAAATTCAGTTAATGTATTTGAACATTTGTTGGTAGACAATAAAAAAGATCCCAGTTGTGGCATGCCGGTAACTGCGGGCATTACAGATACTGCACATTATAAAGATAAAGTATTAGGATTTTGTTCTAAAGAGTGCAAAGGCGCTTTTCTAAAAAACCCCTCGGCTAATTTGGCCGCAGCAGAAATGAAGCACTAAAAAAGAAATATAAAATCCGTTTAGTGTTAATCCGTACATACCCTTGTACAAAATATAGTTAATCGGGTGTCAAAGAATAAGAATGTATTTATATGCTAACTAAACAGGTATTCTACATCTTCCTTCGTCAAACTCTTCACAAAACCTTCATCATCCGTAATCAGGTCTTTGGCTAAGTTTCGTTTGCGTTCCTGTAGTTTAAGAATTTTATCTTCCACAGTATCGGTACAGATCATGCGGTATGCAAAAATATTTTTGGTCTGCCCAATGCGGTGTGTACGGTCAATAGCCTGTTGTTCAACAGCCGGGTTCCACCATGGGTCAACAATATATACGTAATCGGCAGCGGTTAAATTTAAACCTACGCCCCCGGCTTTTAATGAGATCAGGAATACACGGCAATTCTCATCATTCTGAAAACGCGTAATCGCTTTTTCCCTTTCCATTACCGTACTGCTTCCATCGAAGTATTCATAATCTACACCCAGTTCTTTCATTTTTTCTTTGATCAGTGCCAACATTCCAAGAAATTGTGAAAAGATTAATGCTTTGTGGTTACTGATATTTTCTGTGATCTCCCGGCCAATCTCTTCCAGTTTAACCGATACATTCGGAAACCTTTCTTCTTCTTTTACAATAGCCGGACTGTCGCAGATCTGTCGGAGTTTCATTAATCCCTGCAAAATCGTGAGCTGCGATTTTTGAATGCCCTGGTTTTCTACGACACCCAATATTTTATCTCGGTAATCATTTCTATAGGCTTCGTATATTTTCCGCTGCTCATCGCCCATTTCGCAGAACAATACCATTTCCTGTTTTTCGGGCAGGTCTTTCGCCACCTGCTCTTTGGTACGGCGGAGGATGAACGGGTATAATAATTTACGCAAATGGTCTTTCTGTTCTTTCTCGCCGAATTTATCAATGGGCACAGAAAATTCCTGTTTAAAAAATTCTACGCTGCCCAGCATACCCGGGTTCAGGAAATTCATCTGTGCAAAAATATCGAAGGTGTTATTCTGTAAAGGCGTACCACTTAAACA
>JAYTOS010000059.1:0-48669 GCA_043747705.1 Bacteroidota bacterium | reverse complement strand
ATAAAAGTTTTTACCCAAATACATACGTTTCAGAATAAAGGTGCTTTTGAAGGATGGATCCGGCGTATAGTGGTGCATACCTGTATCAACTTTTTGAAGAAGTATAAAAAATTCAACGAAAGTGTTGACCTGGCTTACGCCAATTATTTACAGGTAAAGGAAGAAACCGTTCCTTCCATCATGCAGGCACGACAGATCATTGAGTGCATCAGGTTATTACCCTTGGGCTACCGGACCGTATTAAACCTGTATGCGCTGGAAGGGTATAGTCATAAAGAGATTGGTGAAATGCTGGATATTGAAGAAAGTACCAGCCGAAGCCAATACACCCGGTCAAAAGCCATGCTCGAAGCAATCCTGATCAGGAAGAAGATTATCGAGAAACCAAAAGAGGAATTCAATTGGCTGGCGGCGTTAAAAAATAAGTAGTGTTTGATGTTTGCATATTATGGAAGACAAGAAGTACCAAGACGACTTAGAGCAGTTTTTACAGGATGAAGTAAAACAGCACCGAATGTATCCTTCTGATCATATCTGGAAGAATATACGTACGGAACTGCATGGATATAGAACCTGGCCCGCACTTACTTTTATTTCGCTGTTCATCATTACCGCTTTAACCATTTCTACACTGCTCAATAACCACCCCACCCAGTTAGTAGTAAAAAGTCAGTCTTCTTTGCTCAGCAAAGAGCTTACAAAACAGGCTACGGTGCCATTAGTAGCGGCTAACACAATTACGGAACCTAACGATAATTATTTTCAGCAGATTACGCCTGAAAAGATCACTGCTGAAACATTTGCCGACCTCAACCTGAATGAAAACACAACTACCCAGGAACAGGTTATTATTACCGCAAAAAAATATACTGCTGCTAATTCACTTCCAGCCCTATCCGCTGAAATTCCTGCCGATCGGTTAAGGATAGCAGAAAAAATACTTCCCAAACAATTATCCGTTACCGTTCCGCAATCGGGAGGCATACATACACAACAGGCGGCACCGCCAGCTGAATTGAATAAACAGGAAATACCTATAACTACTACTACCCCTGAAGAGATTACAACGGGCAATAAAGAAACAATAACAACCAGGGTTGTGACAAAAAACACAGAATTACATGCCACCCCCGATGATTTTCTGCGCGATTTTCATTTTATAGCCAATACCAGGCCACGGGTAAAGAATTCAAAATTCGGGTTTCAGTTGTATGTTACCCCGTCTACCAGTTACAGAAGGCTATCAGATGAAAAAGTGAAGGAAGTTATTCAGCCTGCAGCAGCCGCTGCAGCTTCTTCAGCATCACAAGCTGCGCCCCTTAGTATTAACTATGCAAGCTATTCACAAGATATAAATAATGTAGTGCGGCACAGGCCGGCAGTAGGATTGGAAGTTGGCTTTGCCATTTTATATAACATGTCGAATAAATTGAAGCTTAAAACAGGCCTGCAATTAAACATCCGCCAGTACTATATAGAAACCTTCCAATCGCGTACAAATGACCTTGCTTCCCTTTCGTTGATTAATTACCGCGGAATAGAAACCATCAGTTTCTATTCGCCTTATAATAACAATACAGGCTACAAACAAACACAGCTGGATAATAAAGTGTACCAGGTATCGGTGCCTATTGGTATTCAGTGGGAAGTATTACGGGGCAAACATTTTGGCATCAATACAGAGGCTTCTGTACAACCTACTTTAACCCTGAATAATAATACCTACCTGCTGTCTACAGATTACAAGCATTATACTGATGGCAGTGATTTCATCCGGAAATGGAACATCAATACCAGTGTAGGATTAAACCTTACTTATACATCGGGTTCCACTTCATGGCAGTTAGGCCCACAGATACGGTACCAGCATTTGCCTACTTACTCCAATTTATACCCTGTAAAAGAATACCTGATGGACTATGGGCTGCGTTTAGGCTTTACCAAACAGATAAAATAACCTGAACATATATAAGTTAAAGCTGCTGAATAAACCGCTCAGTGGCTTTTTTATTGGTATTGATTGAATATTTTTGCCGCATGAAAATGCTATCGGTAACCCTCCTGTTTTTTTTGCTTATCGCAAATGCGTGCCATACAAATACCGGTCAGCCAAAAGCAGGTTTACCAACAGTTGATACAGGTAAGTTTTATCCCATACAAGCGTTTTTTAAAAGCCAGGTAGAATATGTTGACCTGCGTAATTATCCTATATATAAAATAACTGTAAAAGATGGCAAAAAAGATTCGGTACAAGTAAGCAAGGACCAGTTCATCGCGCTGGCGAAAACATTTCTTGAGAGGAGCATTTCTTCGCCCGGTATTAAGGCTCTGTATAAAGAAACTGTTTTTCATGACCTCGCCACCCAGAGTATTACACTGAATTATTCGCCCACCAACCCCAATGCCGAAGTACAGAATATTGATGTGCTGCTGGACGAAGAAACCAATAATGTAAAACGTATTTTTATCAGAAGCGCATACCAAAGGGGTGATACGGTTTTTACAGAACAATGCAGTTGGAAAGCGTTTAAAAGTTTCCGGATTAACCGCGAACTGCAAACCAAAAACGGGTATCATTCAACGGAGTTAAACTTTATTAACTGGAATGATACGCCATGGAAATAATGAATATCGAACAGGGAATTTTGAATGTTTAAGTGTAAGTACTTCGGCATTTGATATACATCATTCGATATATAAACCGGCAACCTTATGACAGCAGCTCAATTTCAACAGCTGGCCAATACCATACCCCAACAACCCGGCATCTATAAATATTATGATGAAGGGAATAAGCTATTATATGTGGGTAAGGCAAAAGATCTGCGAAAAAGGGTAAGTTCTTATTTCTCCAAAACATTTACCACTTACAAAACACATGAGCTGGTTCAACGCATACACCATATAGCATTTACCATTGTTGGATCGGAACAGGATGCGTTTTTATTGGAGAATTCACTGATTAAAGAATACCAGCCGCGATACAATATCAATTTAAAAGATGATAAGACCTACCCTTATATCGTTATCAAAAAAGAACCTTTTCCCAGGATCTTTTTAACGCGGAAAAAAATACCCGACGGATCAGAATACCTCGGACCTTTTACTTCTGCTGGTAAAGTGCGCGACCTGATCAGTTTTATCAAACAATATGTTCCATTACGTACCTGTAAGCTTAACCTGACCAGTACGAACATTGAGAAAGGTAAGTTTAAAGTTTGCCTTGAATACCACCTTGGTAACTGCAAAGGCCCCTGTGAAGGCCTACAAACTAACAATGATTATGATGAGGGGCTGCAGCAGGTAAGAAATATCCTAAAAGGCAATCTTGGCTCTGTGATCAATCATTTTAAAGCCGATATGAAGGAACTGGCCGGTCAGCTTTTGTTTGAGAAAGCAGGTGAGGTAAGAAAAAAAATCGAGCACCTCGAAAGTTATCAATCGAAATCTGTGGTCGTCAGCAGCCATCTCTCCAATATAGATGTATTTTCTATTTTGAAAGATGATAACCTGGCTTATGTGAATTACCTGATGGTACAAAACGGAACCATCGTTCAAACACATACGGTACCCTTAGAAACCAAACTGGAAGAAACAGAAGAAGAAGTACTCAGTTTTGCCATACTAAACCTGAGAACAGATTTTAACAGTCTGGCCAATGAAGTAATAGTTCCCTTTGCTATTGATTATCCCGATAAAAATATAACCATCACCATACCCCGGGGTGGTGATAAAAAGAAATTACTTGAACTGTCTGTAAAAAATGTGGCTTATTTCAAAGAGGAGATCAGGAAGAAAAAGACATTGCACCTGGAAGGCAAGACAGACATGGAAAAGAAAAAAGTATTGTATGAGCTGCAGGCTTATTTGCAATTATCCGAAGTGCCGGATCATATTGAATGTTTTGATAACTCTAATTTTCAGGGCAGTTATCCGGTATCAGCCATGGTATGCTTTAAAGATGGGGTGCCCAGTAAAGCGGATTACCGGCATTATAATGTAAAAACGGTAGAGGGCATTAACGATTTTGCTACGATGAAAGAAGTCGTATCAAGAAGGTATAAAAGATTATTGGCAGAAGCCCAGCCTTTTCCCAAGCTGGTAATTATTGATGGCGGTAAAGGCCAGCTAAGTGCAGCTATGGAAAGTATAAAAGAACTGGATCTGGTGAACAGGATAACGGTGGTAGGCCTCGCTAAAAATGAGGAAGAGTTATTTTTTCCGGGAGATACAGAATCCATCAAATTACCCTGGGATAGTGATAGTTTAAAATTGGTAAGGCGCATCAGGGATGAGGTACATCGTTTCGGTATCACCTTCCATCGTAATAAACGTTCCAAAGGCACGTTCAAAAATGAGCTGGAATCCATTCCCGGCATTGGTGAATCTACTGTTCAGCAATTATTAAAAGAATACAAATCGGTTAAAAAGGTAAAAGAAAAAAAGGAGGAGGAGCTGGCAGCTGTGGTTGGAAAATCGAAGGCCAGGTTGTTACGGAACCATTTTAGCGGAGCTGAAAAATAAAAAAGGGGCCAGGATGAAAATCCAGCCCCGTTTTAAAATCCAATATCCTATGAAAAACCGTAACGAAGATAAGTATTGTAATGAAACTACCAATTAAACCTCCAAATAAATATTACAGCTTGTAGTATAATCATAGAAAAAGAGGCTATTTAAGCCTCTTTTAATAAACACTTGCAGTAATATTTTAATATTGCCAGAGATCCTGCTCATAGTTAAATATCCTTTGTTTGATATTATCCCCCTCCAGTAAACGAAATAATGGGTCTTTAATCATGGCACTCAGATAACGGTCACCCGGATTATTGGCACTAGACTTGATAATATAACTGCTAAAGAACCTGCTTTCGAATAATTCTTCCCAGGTCATACGGCTGGCAAAATTTTTAGGATTGTATACATCCACTTTTGCCAGTGTTTTACGAAGGTCGGGGTAATAGATCCAGAAGAGTAAACGGGGTTGCGATTTGCCGCCAACGACCTGTTTCGCTATGGGTGCAATTCCAATAATCCTGGTAAATAACCTGCTGGCTTCTTTGTCAAAAATCAGCTGTTCTTTTATCCGGAAAGTATAGACTGAATCAGGACTGAATTTAGGTTTCTTGGTAATAACACGTTCAACCGTACCGGTAACAGGATCCGGCACATCAACTGTATCCATGGCGCCCGCTGTTTGACTAAATACCTGGTCGTTCGTTAGTGGAATAGTAAACCTGTCATTATCAGATGAAAAAGCGGTTACACTGTCGTTCTTAATGGCATTAAGCATAATTGAAAAGAAACGCTGATCGCCATTATCATCCTTACCGGGGTACATGAATGATTGGTTTACTTTTTCCCTTGCATCGATTTCTCTCCAGATAAATTCACTCCATACATTATCATCATCACGCAGGTTTTCGTATTCAAGTGGCTTACGGTCTTTTACCTGGCTCCTGTCTACCGCATAATTATTGCGCAAGGCAATCTCTGGTTTGGCATCAAAACCACCGGGTGTAATGGTATCAAATCGCAAGGTTGTACCACCTGAGGTGGAAGGGACTGTTGGATTTCCCGATGGGAGATTGTTTGTTTTGACCGCACCTGAACCGGTTGCTGCAGGCTTAGCCTTAAGCGTATCGGTCTTGTTTGGCTGCGATTTATTTCTGCCGTATCCTGAATTCTGTGCAGTAAGGTTCATTACAGAACCGGAAAACACAAACAATAATCCGCCTAAAAAAAACTTTTTCATACACACATTTATTGAAGAGTAAACGAAATATTTTGATCTAATTTCCTGGTACCACCGGGACCATTTACTTTTATTTCATCAATGATAACAGTAGAACCTGACTGTAACCTTTTAATCAAAGCCTGGGCTTCCGCATTAAAATAAGGACCGGTTACTTCTACATAACCAAAGCCACTTTCTTCAAAGCCCTTACCTGTACAAACTATCGTAAAGGAAATCACATCATACTTAACGCCTTCAAATACAAAGTCCCTTAATTCTGCGGCTACCCCTTTCTGTACCCTGAATACGTTCGCGGCCATGTTGCCTCCACCTGCTTTACCACCAACGGTAGCTAACGGATCGGGTACCCTTTTAATAGGTATGGTGATCTTTTGGGTATGTTTCCCATCAGATGCTGTAACAACGGCGGATCCTAATTTTTCGGGACGAACCAGGTATTGTCCCGGGCCCACTTTTGTAGTTTTTGTATCAGGTGCATCTACGGTTACATTTACTTTTTCATCTCCTCCTCCTCCACCGCCGGTTATATTTAAAGGATTATCTAACCCCATGTAAAAAACCCTTGTTTTATCGGTTGATACCACCAAACCTGATGGTACCCCTACTGTATATTTCACTTCCTTTTCAACTGTGGCAGTTGTGCCATCAGGTTTTAAGAAAGAGATACGCACTTTTTTGGTATTTGATCCTGAATTACTAACCGTGGTTTTGTATTCAGCGGAACCATCCGGTTTAAGCGCAATGTTTGCGCCATCGATTGTAATCGTTGGTTTTGCCGCTTTACTAAATGCACCTACACCGGCAGTGATTATCAGTTCTTCGCCCGGCATTAGGTATTGTGAGTTGGTTCCGGCAAACGCCTGAAATTCATCATAAATAATCTCTACTTCACCAATTTCCTTATGGCAAAATTCAACTACCTGTGCTTCACTGTTTTTAATATCATTCTGAAACTTACTTAATATAGTAATACTCGCAACAGTAGGTGTCATGTGAAAATAACCATAAGCCCACTCTGTGTTGGTTGCCTGGTTATTGCTTTTGGGTATGGAAAGATCCAGTGGAAGGGTAGGGCCTACGTCTGTTTTAATAGCTGGGTCAATAGCTAATAATTTTTGCTTAAATGTACTCAGTTTCTCAAACAATTCTTTTCCCCTTGCTTTTCCTTCCGGCGGTTTGGATATAAATAAGCGGGTAGACGCTTCCAGGTCATCTTCCTTATATTCTTCTTTACCATCTTTGATCTTTACATCAGATTCTTTTTTAAGTTCTGCCTTCAGGGTCTCTATATAATTGTAAACTTCATCGGCCAGTTTTTTTGCTTCCAAAGCTTTTGGCCTCCATATTGCCGCTTTCTCGTGTGTTTTTACATCATCAAATTTTCTATCGAAAGATTTAAATATGTCTTGGTTCTTTTGTTCAGCAATACCGCTGGCAGTCATCAAACTGCGGTCAACTGTTTTAAAGGCGTTTAATATTTCGACAGATACATTAAGTGCCAGCAGTGCGGTAAGCACCAGGTACATGATGTTGATCATCTTTTGCCGCGGCTCCTTGGGTAATGACATTCTCGCTTATATTTTTAAAACATACGTTTTTACAAAATGAATTTTCTTTGCCTGGATTAAGTCCCGGTTATTATCTTCCCTGCATAGCAGTAAGCATATTACCGTACAGTTGGTTTAACTTACCCAAGTTGTTAGCCAATGCAGCAATCTGTTCTTTTGCTTTTACTGCATCATCCGCACTGCTAACCATGGCACTGGAAGCCTGTGATAGTTTACCGTAAAACTGGTTTAATGCTTTCAGGTGGTTATTGCCTTCCTGTAATTCCAATTCGTAAATAGTATTTAAGGACGCTAAATTTTTGTTGAGCGATTGCATCTGCACATGAAACTGTTTAGCACTATCAGAGGCGCCATGGAAACCTGCCAGTGAATGGCTTGCGGTATCGGCTGCGTCTTTAATACCGGAAAGTGCAATGGTTGCTTCTTTGGCTTTGGCAGAAAAATCATTGGTAGATTTTGCTACCTCGCTGATATCTGATATCTGCGCAACGGTTGTATTTAATTTCTGGAAACTGGCACTTAGTTTGCCAAGGCTGTCGGGATTAATATTGGCATTTTCAAACATATTATCCAATGTATTTAAAGCAGTATTCCCTTTTTCTTTGCCTTTAATATGCACTTCATGGTCGTCAATGGCGGGGTAAATAAGATATAAAAGACCATAACCCAGAAAGATGATAGCCTCCACCGTTAAACCCACTTTCAGCATAAAATCCGCGATATCAGAGTGCAACAGTTTTTGTAAAGCACCATATATAACTACTGCGGCGGCAATAGAGACGAATACATCAAACCATTTAGAAATTTTAGGAGGAATTGCAGCTGCCATTTTTCTGTTTTTTATTTTTTTAAAAATTACACTCGTACGTTGATCCACTAATGCAGACCAACAAATGTTTTACTCAATAAGATAAATGAAATAAAGGTTAGGGCCGATTGATTATTTTTTCATTTTAGGAGCTAAGTCAATCACACAACGGAAACCAATATATGATTTAGCCGTGTCCTGGTACTCATAATTCCTTGTACTTACCTGCAAGAAATAAGCAACGTCTTTCCAACTGCCTCCGCGCACTACCTTACGTTTCTCACGCGGTTTGTCGGAATCTTTTGCTTCATACCTTACATCGGGACTCATATCCGCCATAAAGTTGTACGCACCTTCGTAGAAATACGAACCCGTCCACTCTGCAACATTCCCTGCCATATTAAATAAGCCATACTGGTTGGGCCAATAAGCATTGGCGGGTACCGTATAAAATCCGCCATCTTCGGCATAGTTACCACGGCCGGGTTTGAAGTTGGCCAATAAACAACCTTTTTTATTTCTCAGGTAAGGGCTTCCCCAGGGGAACATGGAATTGGTTAATCCGCCACGAGCGGCATATTCCCATTCGGCTTCACTGGGTAATCGATAATCGCCATCAACCGCCATTTTCTTTTTTTCGAGGTATGCATTCTGGATATGTGTTCTCCAATGGCAGAAAGCCACTGCCTGTTTCCAGGTTACACCTACCACAGGATACTTTCCGAATGATGGGTGAGAAAAATATCTTTTGGTCATCGGCTCATTATAAGAATACGAGAAATCCCTTATCCAAACCAAAGTATCAGGATAGATGGCTTCGTCGCCCCGCCTGATAAAATTATTTTTGGGCAGGTTGGCATTTTCTCTCTTGGCAGCAGCAGCCAGGTCGAAATATTCAATACGGTATTTGATCTTGGCCGGATCAATCTCGGGCCTTCCATATAACCTGTTATCAGGTGCCAGGTTCAATTCATTCATTTTCTCAATCGTACTCCTGTCATATTTAATGGTAGCGACTTTTTTCCAGTCAACGGCCATCGTATCATCCTGTTTATTAATGCCTTGTCCGAAAAGTATCTTAAATGCGAGCGAATCCCTCACCCAGTTTACAAACTGGCGGTAATCGTCATTGGTGATTTCTGTAGCGTCCATCCAAAATCCGGGAATGGATACCTGGCGGTTACGTGTAGTGTAGTTATAGCTGATATCCTCATCACTGGGACCCATATGAAAAGTTCCTGGTGGGATATACACCATATTACGTGGCGGATTCATGCTCTGCCTGGCAGTTGGTGCTACTCCATGTAATTGGCCATCATCCGGAAGTCCCTTGGCTTTGCCACCTTTCTTAAAGAAGCAGGATGCCAGGGTTAATGACATAATAACAACAGTTATGGTAGTTCTATAACCTTTCATGTAAGAAACTGATTTATGACAGTGACAAATATAAGTTTTCCATCGGCAGTTGTGCCGATTTTGCATTTTTGTTACAATAAATTTAATGCGTTGTGTAAAGATAATGTCGATACTACAAAATTAAGGTCGGTTTACTACAAATAATCCTATTAGTAATGGGGCTTGAGGCCACGGTCATAAAAGGCAAATTAGTTTATAGTTTGTTACACATTTGCTAAAAGCGTTTCTACCGATAAAAATGGGGCTAAACAGGCATAATTCTTACATAAATAGAATGCTGTTTCACCCCCATCAGGTATATTCTTTCCAGCTAATAACGGGAAAAAATGAGAATTAGTTTCCTCTGCCTGAATAATTTTATTGGGTATAAACCTATGCAATACAGGACACAGGAAATCTCTGGCCCGCTGCCCGGTAATGGCAATTTGCAAGATGCCCTTAGTTACCGATTGTAAGGCCATTGCCCATACCCCGAAAGAACCGGGATGTTTTACAATTGCGTTGCCCAAAGAACCCAGTAAATCGCGGCAGTGTTCAGCCCATTGTTTCTGATCAAAAACAATGGATAGATATAGTAAATTATGCACCATTACTGCATTCCCGCTGGGTACGGCACCATCATACACTTCTTTTTTGCGAACGATCACATCTGTTTGCTGTTGGTGGGTATAGAAGAAGAACCCTGTATCCGCCTCCACAAAATTTTCGATCACCCATTCTGTCAATACCTTTGCTTTAAGCAGGTAATCGCCGATTCCGGTTATTTCCTGAAGATGTATATATGCTTGAACCAGGTAGGCATAATCATCTAAAAAAGCCGGTATCCTGGCCTGGTTGTTTTTGTATGTATGGTACCACTGGCCGGACGCACCCCTGAACTTTGCTTCGAGAAACTGCATATTCTGAACGGCTCTTTCCCGGTAAGCTGCATCGCCCAAGGCGGCATAGGCTTTGGCATAAGCGGTATTCATAAGTGCGTTCCAGCCCAATAGTATCTTATCATCCAGCAAGGGCCTGATCCTTTTAGCCCGCCGTTCAAGTAATTTTTGAGCTGATACATTGAGTATTTCTTCCAGTTCCGATTCAGAAATACCTTGTTTTTGAGCAAATGCTGCCAGTGGTTGCTGTATGCGGAGGATATTGGTATGTTCCCAATTACCCTCGTCTGATACATCGTAAAAGGCAGCAAAAAGAGTGGCATCATCACCTAATACCTCCATTATCTCTTGTTTTTGCCAGGTATAAAATTTGCCTTCAATCCCTTCGCTATCGGCATCCAGTGCGCTGAAGAAACCGTTTTCTTCGCTCATCATTTCACGCGCAATAAAGGAAATGGTTTGGCGGATGGCCCGTGCATATTGCGGTTTGGCGGTTAACTGGCAGGCTTCGGCCATAACGCTTACCAACAGGGCGTTATCATATAACATTTTCTCGAAATGCGGTGCCAGCCACTCGTTATCGGTGCTGTAACGGGCAAAGCCGCCCCCAAGCTGGTCATAAATACCGCCTTCGATCATCTTATCTAAACTCAATAATGCCTGTGTAAGCGCTGTTTCGTCTTTTGTAAAATGATAATGCCTTAACAGGTATTGGATAGAAAAGCTTTGTGGAAATTTGGGGGCATTTCCAAAGCCTCCAAACGTTGTATCTGCGTTATTGAGAAGGTTAGCGGCAATGGTTACCAACTGTTCCTCAGAGAAGAATACTTCATTCGCGGTTGAACCTGGTTGCTGCAAACCGAAGGCATTGGATGTAAGCAGGTGCTCAGTAAGGTTGTCTGCCTGGGACAGAATTTCCTCTTTTTTCTCCCGGTAACCTTTATACACTCCTGATAAAACTTCTTTCCAGCTGGAGCGGTTAAAGGCCCTTTCGGGTGGAAAATAGGTGCCGCCGAAAAAAGGTTTTGTTTCCGGTGTTAGAAAAACATTCAGGGGCCATCCCCCGCTTCCCGTCATGGCCTGCACGGCATCCATATAAATATGATCAAGGTCGGGCCTTTCTTCCCTGTCTATTTTTATGTTGATGAAATATTCGTTCATCAAGTCGGCGGTAGCTTCATCTTCAAAACTTTCCCGTTCCATTACATGACACCAATGGCAGGCTGCATATCCAATACTTACCAGGATGGGTTTGTCTTCTTCTTTTGCTTTTTGCAAAGCTTCTTCACCCCATGGGTACCAGTTTACAGGGTTATGGGCATGTTGCAGCAGGTAAGGACTTGATTCGTGGATAAGCTGGTTGGTATGTGGGTGTTGCATAAAAATATTAATGGCTGTTGGCAAGTCAACCAACAGCGGCGGTATGAAATATTATTTGTGGGCAAACAACAAAGGGTGCAAGTTAGCTGTAAATAAAAAGCCCCTCATGTAAGGGGCTCGGAATATTTTGGAATGCCTGGGTTTTACTTTTTTACGTTTGCGGAACTTAATAGAAACTGGTCTAAAGCCGATACCATACTGGGTTTTTGGGGTGAGGGTACCTTAATCTCTAATTTCATACCTGCATCTTCTACCGCTTTTGATGTGTTGTTGCCAAAAGCACCGATAACAGTACCGTTCTGTTTAAATCCGGGGAAATTATCGTAAAGGCTTTTTACGCCGCTGGGGGTAAAAAAACAGATCACATCAAAGTCTTTTTTATTGAGTACTTCTTTAATATCGCTGCTGATGGTTCTATACATAAAACCCAGTTGGTACTCACATTTATTGGTTTTGAGCCAGTTAACGATCTCATTATCCTGCTGGTTTTCACTGCATACATACAGAAACTTCTCGTTCTCTTTGTGTTTATTAATCACATCAAACATGCTTTTATTTGTACCATCGGCACCATAAAACACTTTGCGTTTGCGGTAAAGAATGAATTTTTGAAGATATAGGGCTACGGCTTCGGTAATACAGAAATACTTAGTATCCTGCCCGATGGTCACTTTCATTTCCTCGCACATGCGGAAGAAATGGTCAATGGCATTCCGGCTGGTAAACATTACCGCCGAATAGTACATGATATCGATCTTTTGCTTGCGGAAATCCCTGGCCGCGATACCCTCTAACTGAATGAAAGGGTGAAAGAACAATTCTACATTGTATTTCCTTTCCAAATCAAAATAGGGCGATTTATCACTCTCCGGTCTGGGTTGGGAAATTAGAATTCTTTTGGCTGCTTTGGCAGTAACTGAATTTTTTGACCCGTTTTTTAACATGCTTCTAATCTAAGATTGTGCAAAATTAAAAACTTCCGGCAATATAATTGATCAATCCTTTATAAATCAATAAAAGAGGAAGTACTTCGACAGCGCAAAGGTATATAAAAAAATGTAAGGGGTTCACTTTCAATTTATTCCGAATAGCCCCAAAGGAAACCAGGTAGCGATATATATACAAGATGGCTATCAGGCCAAAGGAAAGGGTAACGCCTACATTTATCACTTCAGGTTGTGCAAAAGACAGGATTAGCAGGAAGGGGATAAGCAAAACACCCATTACTTTATTGACCATAAAAACCAGGAATATATAAGATCCGGCAGCTTCCTTTGTATTAAATACCCAACCTGCAAAAAGCAGGAAAAGGTATTTGCCCAGGTAAACAAATATCAAAAGAATGGCACTAAACAGGCTTAGCCACCAAAACGATACCTGTGTCCAGTTATAGTATTTTATCACTAAGCTCATATATAAGCCGGCACTGATAAAAAAAAGCAGGTTAATGAACAGGGAAGCCAGGTTATCCTGCAATAGCTGTTCGCGGGTTTGCTTTTGGCGGAGGGAGGTTTGGAAAAACAGTAAAAACAGATTCCTGAAATATTTTGAAAAAACAGCCCGGATAAATGCCAGGCAGAAAATAACCCCGGCCATCAAATAGAAGAGGTCATCTTTTGATTCCTGTTTCCGATAATCAATGACCATCAAAACCGGCTTCGCATGTAAAGGCAGGTAAGGGTGCGTCTGGTATTTTTGATAAGTAGTGGTATCATACAACGGCAAAGCGGCTGCACCCAGGGATGCCTTTTTTAGTGAATTAGCCAAAAGACTGTCGCGAAAAATTTTGGCAGTCCACAAATTGTTGGTACGCAATAATGAATCGTTTATTTTAGGTTTAGCACTATCTGCCACCCTTCCTTTTACCGGTTGAGGACTGGTAACAGGCAGAATCGTTTGCCTGATGCGCGTAGATTCAGCTTTATTAACTGAGTCGGACTGGCCAAAACAGTTAAAAGAGCAACCTATGATAAAAAGTATCAGGATAAGATTTTTCAAGCCGGTGATTTATGGCAAAAATATTGAAGTGCCGTGATTAATCGTGCGTGTTCTTAAAGAAGCTGTGGCCTGTCATTCCATAAAGGTTGTTAATGTTACTTTTGCAGCAAGTTTCTAACCGCAATAATCTATGGCAGGCATCTATATTCATATCCCTTTCTGTAAAAAAGCCTGTCATTACTGTAATTTCCATTTCTCCACTTCGCAGCAACAAATGCCTGAGATGGTGAAAGCGATTGGCAATGAAGCAGCTATCCGCAAATCTTATCTGATAGAAAAAGTAGACACTATTTATTTTGGCGGTGGAACACCTTCTTTACTCACAAAGCACGAAGTACAAACTACGATTGAACGTTTACAGGAATTATTTGAAGTGGCGGATGATGTAGAAATCAGCTTGGAGGCCAACCCTGATGATATTACAGAAGACAAATTGATAGGATGGAAAGAAGCTGGCATTAACCGCCTGAGCATTGGTATTCAGTCTTTTTTTGAGGAAGACCTGCGATGGATGAACAGGGCCCACAATGCAGAACAGGCAATGGCGTGTATTGAAATGGCACAAAAAAAAGGTTTTACTAATATTACCATTGACCTTATTTACGGAACGCCGCATTTAACAGATGAGAAATGGAAACAGAATGTTGCCACTGCACTTGCCTTACACATACCACACCTATCCTGTTATGCATTAACGGTAGAGCCTAAAACGGCATTGGCAAAAATGATCGCTACACATCCATCAGAAAATGTGGATGCGGACAAACAGGCAAGGCATTTTTTATTACTAACGCAATGGTTATCGGATGCAGGTTTTGAACATTATGAAATTTCGAATTTCGCGTTGCCGGGGTTCCGCAGCAGGCATAACAGCAGTTACTGGCAGGGCAAGCCTTACCTGGGGCTTGGGCCATCGGCACATTCGTTCAATGGCGCAGGCAGACAATGGAATATAGCCAATAATGCTTTGTATTTAAAAAGCCTTGAAAAGGGTATTGTTCCTTTTGAAGCAGAAGTATTAACCGCGGCCCAACAGTTGAATGAATATATTATGACCAGCCTGCGAACCATTGAAGGCATTTCCATGAAACGTGTGACAGAAACCTGGGGTGATGAGAAACAAGCACAACTCATCAATACTGCACAAAAACATATTTTACGGGGGCATCTTATTTTGGTGAAAGATATTTTACAACTGAGTGCCGAAGGTAAATTTTTAGCAGATGGGATTGCGGCGGATTTATTTACGGATCAATAAAAAAAATTCTGCATAAGACACATGCATCCGCAGTGATTTTAATTTGCGTATCTGGTTGAGAAAGATGTTTACTGAATATGTTAATCGTGATTAAAGACACAATCAAGTTAGTAAAGCTGAACGAAATGATCAAGTTTTCTAATGGCTGTTGCGGTGCCTGAAAAACCTGCGTAAAACCGTTACGGTTATTATCGCGGTAATCATTATAAGCATAGTGCCGGAGCTTAATAGGGTGAATGAAAGTGGCATACATAAAGTTACCGATTTTCTATTCCAAAAACCCTTCTATTTTCTTAAAGCCTTCGGCTGCGGGCAAGTGCTCCCACAGTATTTCGAAAATGGTTGCCGCTATGGGTATTGAAGCTTTTACCTGTTCATTGGTTTTATGGATACACTTACTTGCATTATATCCTTCCGCCACCATATTTAATTCGAGTTCTGCCGATTTTACTGAGTAACCCTTGCCTATCATATTTCCGAAAGTCCGGTTGCGGCTGTAGAGCGAGTAACAGGTCACCAGAAGATCACCCAGGTACACCGATGCGGCATAGTTAACAGAAGCATGCTGCGCATCGCTCACTTTACGTAAAAAGCCTACCATTTCATTGGCAGTATTGGCTATATAAACGCTCAAAAAATTGTCGCCATATTCCAATCCGTGTGCAATACCGGCACCGAGGGCATAAATGTTTTTAAGTACTGCTGCATATTGAACACCCAAGATATCATTATTCGCCATCGTGTTCAGGTATTCTGTTTTAAAATGGGAAGCGATTGTAGCTGTTACGGCTTCATCTATGCCTGAGAAAGTGAGGTAAGATAATTTTTCGGATGCCACTTCTTCTGCATGGCAGGGGCCAAGTACCGCAAAGTAATCAGACAATGCTACTTCAAAATGCATTGCCAGGTAATCGTTAAGCAATTGGTTTTCGCCTGGCAGGATACCTTTTACCGCAGAGATGATTTTTTTTCCCTTTAATGCACCAGCCGGTAATTGCTGCAACGCATTTTCAACATAGGCCGAAGGTACGGCTATCACAAGTGCATCAGACTGAGATACTACTTTTTGTATATCATCGTTTAGATGAAGCTGCGACTGGCTGAAGTAAACGGCACTTAAATAATGCGGGTTATGCCTGCGTTTTTCCATGTACCCGATGGTATCGTTATTACGTACCCACCAATGAATGGTATTACCGTTATCTGTGAGGATCTTAGCCAATGCTGTGGCCCAACTTCCGCTTCCGATGATTCCAAACTGCATGGCAGATCGTTTGATGATTTATACAAACATACGAAACAGCCTTCCTTTAAAAAAAACAGGCAGCAGGTTATACCTGCCGCCTGCCGGATTCAGCCTCATAGGAATTAATCCTTTTTCTTATCCTCGAACAGTTTATCCTTTGCAACAATGGTAACCAAATTACCATCTTTCAAAGTTTTACTTACGATGGAATAAGGGCCAGTAATCACTTCATCACCCTGTTTTAAGCCTTCGAGTATTTCAATATAGTTAAGGTCCTGGATACCTGTTTTCACTTTCACTTTTTTAACGGTGTTATCTTTCTGCAAAACAAATACCACTTCTTCAATATCATCGTCTGCAGAGGTGGATTTTACAGTTGTTTGTTCAGGTTTTTTATCATCTTTTTTATCTCCGGGAGCCTTATCGTTTTTCTTATCACGGGTAGTAACAGCATTTAATGCTACGGATAATACATTCTGTTTTGTTTTTGTCTGGATATCAGCACTGGCACTCATTCCCGGGCGGAAAGGAAAACCTTTGTTTGCTGAAAGAAGGTCGGCATAACTGGAAGGCAATAAACGGATATGTACTTTATAATTAGTTACTTCTGCACTGGAAGAAGAGGTATTTGCGCCAGTATTGGGATTGGCAATCTTATATACCAATCCTTTAAATTTTCTATTGGTATAGGCATCTACTTCTACTACAGCGGTATCACCTAATTTAACTTTTGGTATATCGTTCTCACCTACATCAACCCTTACTTCAATACTGCGCATGTCTGCCACGCGCATCATTTCTGTACCTACATTAAAACTGTTACCTGCCACCCTCTCACCTTTTTTAACATTCATCAAACTGATCATACCATCCATGGGGGATGTGATCACTGTACGGGAGAGATCCTTATCTGCTTTTGATAATTGTGCCTGTGCATTTTGAATAGAGGCTTCACCGCTTTTCAATCCTTCTTTCGCGGCAGTGTATGAAGCTTCGGCAGTGCGGTAATTTTGCTCTGCCTGTTCAAATTCTGAACGTGAGATCACTTTATCTGCCAATAATTTTTTTTGACGGTCGTAGATAATCTTAGCATTATCCAGCATAGCTTTTAACCCTACCAGGCTGGCAGTAGAATTCGACAATTGTGCTTTACTCTGGTTTACACCGGCCACCACCTGGTCGCGCTGTGTTAAATAGATATCTGCATAAATTCTTGCCAATATCTGCCCTTTTCTAACGCTATCGCCTTCGTTTACGTTCAGCTGTACTATTTCGCCGCTGATATCGGGGCTTACTTTCACTTCTATTTCGGGATATACTTTACCGCTTGCATTCACCGTTTCGATAACTGTTCTTTGGGTAACCTTTTCAGAAGACACTTTTATACCTTCTTCTTTCCCAATCACACCCGCTTTTTTCAGGCCGATAACAACAGCAATAATCACGACTAATCCAATGATGATCCAGAGCAATTTCTTATTCATATAACGGATTTTCCTTTATGCATTTAGCTCGTATTGGTAAGCCATGGTTTTATGATTTATAATTTCAGACCTTTGCCTTTATAAAATTCAAGCAGTTTCATCTTAAATATATAGTCGTATTGGTTACTCAGTTGCTGCACTTTTGACCGCAACAGGTTATTCTGAAGTGTAATCAGGTCGAGCGAGCTCAACAATCCTGCTTCATACCGTTTGCTGCCAAAATCATACGCTTTTTGTGAGCTTTCAACTGTTTTCTTACCGGCATTAAATTTTTGCAGGGCCGTTACGGCATTGGTATAGGCTGTATAAATATTCTGCCGCAGTGTTTGATCGCTTTGGGTTTTCTGCAATTCTGCAGATTTGAGGTTTAATTTGGATTGCTGGTACCCGATCCGGCCCTGGCCATTACTAAAAATGGGTATGCTTGCGCTGAGGCCAACGTTTTGTCCGAAATTATTATTCAATTGATTGCTCCATCCGTCCCATAACTGGCCAAAGCCGCGGGTAGTTTGCGTTAGCTTGTATAGGGGGCTCTGTACGTAATAATTCACGTTATTAAGTGTGATGATAGGCTCGGCCCCGGTAACCGGTGCATAACCCAGGAAGCTGACCCCGGATGTGGTTTTAAATGAATTGGAAAAGTTAGTAGAAAGGTTTCCGCCCAGTGTAATGGTAGGATACATCAGCGATTTTGAGACCAGGAGGTTTTTTTGCGCGGCTTTAATCCTGAATTCATTTGCTTTTTGTAAAGGTTGATTGGCTATAGCCATTTGGTAAACTGATTCCGGCTGGAGGTCTGTGAAAGATTCGATAGGTATCTGTTCAACCAAGGGTGTTTCTATACCAAAAAGTACATCGGTATCCAGGTTCAGCAATGCGCGTAACGCAAGCAGGTTTTGTTCGTAATTTCCTTTTGCGGTATAATAGTTACTGCTATCCGTGGCCAGTTGTGATTCTACTTCAGACAGGTTCAGTTCTGGTAATACGCCTGCATCCACTCTTTTTTTAGTGATATCAAACTGATTCTGCGTTTGCGCTATCTGCACATCGGCAATAGCTACCTGTTCTTTTGCCGCCAATACCTGCAAATAATAAGTGGCTACATTGAATGAAATATCACTTTTAGCTTTCTCAACATCAGCCAACGCCGCTTTGGCATTAAATTCTGCGTATTCCTTATTGTACTTTAAACGACCGTTATTATATAACTGCACACCACCATTGATGCCAAAGTTCTGGTAAAGGAACTGCGAGGTAGAAAATGTATTGGTGGTAGGATCAATAGATCGCCCAAAACGCACACCGGTAGAGGTACCTCCCGACAAACTGGGGTACACATTATACCTTGCCTGCTTTGCCTGTAATGCCGCTATTCTTGCCTGCACATCGGCCTGCTGAATAGAGATATTAAACTGGATGGCATGCTCAATACAATGGCGCAGGTCCCAGTTATCGGATGCTCTTTGTGCGGAAGCGTGCAGCAGCATGGTAGAACACAGAAGGGTTAGAATCTTCTTCATATATAACAAAAATAACGGTTTCCTTCCCACTTCCCTAAATTTTAGACAGGCGGAAAGGAATGGGAGTAAACCGTTAAAAAAATGATATGAAAGGCGAGCTATGGCAGTTAAAGCCACAGACAAAGGTGAAATCGGTAAGCGGTTTATGCCGTTTCAGATCAATCTAATGGTTTCTCGCCATCGGTTGCCTGTGGAGGATTTTGTTTATTGATTTGTTTTGCCACAAAATAGATCACCATAAATGCGGCCAGAACTGCCAGCCCTACCAATGCTGTATCGGGCGTTTGGATGGCAATACTTACCCCAACAAAAATGTAAGCCCCCATAAAAATGAGCGGCAACAAGGGATATAATTTCATTTTATAAATACCCGTATTATCTAAATGTTTTGTGCGTTTGCGCAATACAAAAATCGTGGCACTGGAGGCGACCATTCCGAAGCAATCTAAAAAAATGGTGAAGTTGAGTATTTTTTCAAAAGTTTGCGCGAAGAAAAGTATGATGATGCACATGGCGGCGAACACCGTTAAAGAAACCGTGAGCACTTCATTTTTCGGATTTTGTTTTGAGAAAGCTTTGGGTAACACCCCTTCCCCGCTCATGGCATACATTACCCTTGGGTTACTCATTAACAAAGCATTTACATACGCCAATACGCCAAAAAATAAAAAGAAAGAAAATATATCCGCGCTGTTCTTCCCGAAGGTTTTATTGATAACCACATACGCGATTTCCTTCTCACCTTTCATGTTATCAAATCCTACAATACTATAATAGCTAAGGTTTACCAATAAGTATAAACCAATGATGATAGCAATACCGATAAAAATACCGCGTGGAATATTTTTAGCCGGTTTATCCACTTCATTCCCGAAATTGATTGTCTGCTGGTAGCCCCCATACGTAAAAGAAACAGCGATCAGGCTGATACCTAAACTTTGTATCCAACTCATAGATGGTGCCGCCGCTGGCGAAGTAACAACAGCAGTTGCCTGTGCCACCTCATGGTGTGGGAAGAACAGTGCCAGTATCAATACCACGATCATACTGATCTTAATGAGCATTAAAATATTCTGCGCCCGGGAACTCATGCGCAGACCTCTTAAATTGATCAGGTAAAAAATAACAATGGCTCCGCAGCTAATCAATGCCTTATCAATATCTGTCCATCCCACTTGTGGAAATAATTTGGTAATATATCCGCTACCTATCAGCGCAACACCACTTAAACTGGCAGCATTGCTGATCAGTATGATACAGTTAATGGCAAAAGCGATACTTGGGTGATAAGCATAAGAAAAAACTTTATAATACCCTCCGGTAACCGGGTAACGGCTACCGATTTCAGCATAGGTAAGTGCACCACATAAGGCAAAAAAACCACCCAGTAACCATGCAGTAAAATATACGGATGGTTCTATGGCATCTTTGGCACTGGTAGCAGCTGTTCGAAAGATACCCATACCAATCACGAGTCCTACCACGATCATGGTAAAGCTGAATAGATTTAATTTTTGTTTTCCCTGCATATCGATAGCGTATGGGTTTAAATGTAGGAAACTTATGATAAACGGGAAAGGTGAATGGTGAATGGTGAATCGGGAGTGGTGAGTATTTTTTATTCGTCATCTCTTCACTCACAACTCACAACTCACCATTTACTACTCACTACTCACGATCCGTAAGTTTTCAACCATGCGTGTACAACTTGCCGACAATAAAACATTGGCTTATTGTGTTCGCAATTACATTTGCACCGTATTTGGTTCCTGCCTAAAGCGGGATTAAAAGGGAAGTCCGGTGCGATTCCGGCGCTATCCCCGTAGCTGTAAGCTCTTTTCGTAAATAGTTAGCTGTAAGTAGTGAAAATAACCTCACGCTTCACGTCTCACCATTCACGATATGCCTGTTGAATCTTCAAACCACTGTTCCATAAAGGGATGGGAAGGTATTCAACAGAGAGCAAGCCAGAAGACCTGCCACATACAAACTGATTATTCACGGCTTTCGGGTGAAAAGCATGGAATTTAAACTGCTGCTGCAGCGGCAATTTATATTTCTCCGTTTTTTTATTTTCCTGAAAGCTCATTGTTCCATTTAAAAAAACCAAAACAATGAGCAAAACATTAACGCTCCTCGCAGTACTGCTGATAACAGGCAGTGCCTTTGCACAAAAAGACACCATCCAAACTGGTATATTGGATGAAGTGGTGGTTACCGCCAACAAAACAGAACAGAAACAAAGCACTACCGGTAAGGTTATTACCGTAATTACCAAAGCGCAGATTGAAAAAAGTACCGGCAAAACCGTAGCACAGTTACTGAATGAACAGGCAGGTATTACCATTAATGGTGCCCTTAGTAATGCAGGAAGTGTTCAAACAGTATTCATGCGGGGTGGCGGATCGGGCCGCACTTTGATACTGATGGACGGCATTCCGGTAAATGACCCATCACAGATCAACAATGATTTTGATCTGAATTTTTTCTCTATTAACGATGTAGAAAGGATCGAAATTTGTAAAGGCGCACAATCAACCCTGTATGGAAGTGATGCGATTGCCGGGGTAATCAATATCATAACCACCAAAGAAAATATTACCAAGCCGGCAAATATAAAAGCTACCGTAACTGCCGGCAGTTTTGGCACGCTTAAAACCAACCTGCAGTTTTATGGCAAAACAGATAAGTTTACCTATACTGCCCGATATGCAAGGTTACAATCCAATGGTTTCTCTGCTGCATACGACAGCACTGGTAGCAAGAATTATGACCGCGATGCCTATTTAGGTAATGTATTAAACGCAGCCCTGCAATACCATGCTAACAAAAAACTGGTACTTAAAGCATTCAGCCAATACAGCGAATACAAAGCCGGAATTGATGCAGGTGCTTTTACTGACAAGGCTTTTTATGATATTAACAACAAGAACCATACCTCAGGTGCGGGATTTGTTTTTAAAAACCAGTCATTGTCTTTTACAGGTAATTACCAGTACACAAAACAACACCGGAGTTATGATGACAATGCATCCATTGGAGCGCCCATTTTTTCTATGAATGATTATGATGCAGTTTCACAATTCGCAGAATTATATACTTCTGTAAAGCTGGGCAATGGTTTTACTTTATTAAGTGGGGTAGATTACCGCTATGGTTCGATGAATAACCAGTACAGTTCGGTAAGTTCTTTCGGCCCGTATAATAGTAAATTCAATGATACCTCCATGAACCAGCAATCGGTTTATACTTCCCTTCATTTCAACAATACAAAATTTTCTGTTGAGGCTGGTGGCAGGTTAACGAATCATTCCCGTTACGGAACACATTATACGTATACATTCAATCCATCTTATACATTTAATGAGCACTACCGGATCTTTGGAAGTATTGCCACGGGTTTTAAAGCACCATCTTTATATCAGCTCTATTCAAGCAGCGGGAATATTGACCTGAAAGCGGAAGTCTCCACTAATTATGAGGCAGGTCTGCAACATACTTATAAGAAATTCAGCGACAGGATTGTATTTTTCTACCGGCAAACAGACAATGGCATTGATTATAATTCCAATACTTTTAAATATTTCAACTATGTAAACCAGACTACCAGGGGTATTGAGTATGAGGTAAATTTTCAACCTGCTGAACACCTTACCCTGAATGCCAACTACACTTTTATTACGGCACAGGAAACTACACAGAGCCGCATTAATTTTAAAGACACTACTTACAATTATTCTTTGCGAAGGCCAACACATAGTATAAACATTAGCACAGGTTACCAGTTTACCAAAGGGCTGTATGCAAGTATCAGCGGTAAATATGTAAGCAACCGCTATGATGTGGGTGCATATAAAAAAGCCGACATCTTATTAGACAGTTATTTCTTACTCGGTGCTTATGCAGAATATAAGTTCCGCAACTGCCTGAAAGTGTTTGCAGATATACAGAATATCACCAATAAAAAATTCTTTGAGGTGCGGGGTTATAACGCTATCCCATCTATGTTCAATATTGGAGCAACTTTTAATTGGTAATCTTTGGCCCTATGCCCCAACACGAAACCAAAAAATGCGCACGTTGCACCCGTGATTTCGAATGCAAGGTGGGTAATATTACAGAATGCCAGTGTACCCGGGTAACCCTGACTTATGAAGAACGTGTATTTATAGAAGAAAAGTATACCGATTGTTTATGCGGGGACTGCCTGCAAACGCTACAGTTCCAATACAGGTTGTACAGGAACCATATTTTCAGGTTTTAATGTTTGCCACAGGTTAGGTACAGGTTGTTCTTTGAACATCTGTGTAATCTGTGGCAAACTATTTTCTACACACGTGAGTATAATTCGCAATAAATCAGGTAATTCGTGCCATGGAGATTTATCTGATCAGGCACACCACCCCCGCAGTAGCCAAAGGTATTTGTTACGGACAAACTGATTTGGATGTTACAGAAACATTTGAGCAGGAAGTAACCAGTATCAAACCCTATCTCCCAAAAAATATTCAAACCGTTTACAGCAGCCCTTTACAACGATGCAGAAAATTAGCCAATACACTCTTTCCGCAGCATCAGTTACACTTACATGATGACCTGATGGAGTTGAATTGCGGCGACTGGGAAATGCAGCCATGGGACGAAATACCCAAAGCAGAAATACAACCGTGGATGGATGATTTTGTAAACATACAGGTGCCCAATGGGGAGAGTTATGTACAAATGCACCAAAGAGTAAGTGCCCGTTTTGAATGGATAAGCCGGCAAACCCATCCAGCTGTAATTGTAGCGCATGGTGGAGTATTGAGGAGTATCCTTGCACACATTACCAATACCCCACTTAAGGAATCCTTCGATGCATTTACCTGCCATTATGGATGTGTGGTGAAATTAATTTCAGAAAAAACTACTTTTCAACATGAGATACTCTATAATATTTCATTGGCCGGTAAGGAATGGCATAGACCGAGTAAGTGAGAAGTTTTAAGTACTACGTAAGAGACAAGCGGATTCCACCTGTTACTTAAAACATTTATCTTTAATAAAACACATTTATGAACTTCCACCTTGATCAACTGCTGACGGTAACGTTTACTTTGTTTGCAGTAATTGATATTGTAGGTTCTGTACCCTTGCTAATTTCTTTGAAAGAGAAGATAGGTGGTATCCGTTCATTACAGGCTACGCTTGTTTCGGGCGGATTAATGATATTGTTTCTTTTTGCCGGGAAACCTTTTTTGAAAATATTGGGTCTCGATATCCGCTCCTTTGCCGTTGGGGGTTCTGTAGTGATTTTTTTATTGGGATTAGAAATGGTATTGGGGCATGAAATATTCAAGGGCGATAAAAATGCAAAATCGGGAAGTGTTGTTCCCATTGCCTTTCCCATTATTGCAGGCAGCGGTACACTCACCACTATCATGTCGTTGAAAGCCAATTTTGATGAATCTTATATCCTTGCAGGCATTATGATTAATTTAATTGTGGTATACCTGGTACTAAAATCATTAAAACTAATTGAAGGGTTATTGGGGCCAGCAGGTTTACTGGCGGTAAGAAAATTTTTCGGAGTGATATTATTGGCCATTGCGGTAAAAATATTCAGCAGTAATATTGGCGCATTCGGGAAGTAGTTTTGGGGATGTTTTTTAAACTTTCGCAAAAATAAGTTTTTCGCAAAATGATACATTGGATCCGTAAGCATATTGAATTACTATTTTGGGTAGTGGCCCTAACCGCATTATTTTTTCTCCCGGAAAATAAAGCAGCCACTTCTTTATGCTTGTCTGGCCTCCTGGGTTTAGGGCATTGTATGGGTTGTGGTATCGGGCATGCCATCCATTATGCGTTGCGCCTGGATTTTGCGGCTTCTTTTCATCACCACCCATTGGGAATCTTCGGAGTAATGGTTATATTTAGCAGGATTAAACAATTGGTATACCCTGTAAACAACGCTTATGAAGCCTAACCTTATCAACATGATTCCTTCCATTGAAGGTGAAGAACTGGTTTACCTGCAAATGGCCACTAAAGAATTAACTGAAGAACAAATGGTAAATTTCATCGCCCTGTACAACGGCAAACGAAAAAAGACCGACCAGATCTTACTGGGTTGCGTATTAGGGTTTGTTTGCGTAGCAGGTATCCAGCGGTTTATGGTGGGGCAAACCGGCATGGGCCTTTTGTTCCTGTTTACCGGCGGGTTTTGTTTTATCGGGACCATTTTAGATACCATCAATCATAAGCGCCTGGCATTTGAATACAACCAGAAAATGGCAAGGGAGAGTATGGCTATGGTATATTCTTATCAGTAGGTATATTTTGATTATCTTCTGCTTCACCTTTTCCTTTAGTAGTAAAAAAAAACAGCAGCTGTATTTTATACGTGACTGACGAAACACAATATGCGAATCCTGTCTATATACTTAGCAAGCCTGTTACTTTGTGGCCTTACCGCTAATAGTCAACCCATCAGCTACAAAGAAAAGTACCGCCCGCAATTTCATTTCTCACCGCCTGCACATTGGATGAATGATCCCAACGGGATGGTGTATTATAAAGGTGAATACCATCTTTTTTATCAATACTATCCAGACAGCACTGTTTGGGGGCCTATGCATTGGGGGCACGCCATCAGCAAAGACCTGGTTCATTGGCAGCAACTATCCATTGCTTTATACCCCGATTCTTTGGGATATATTTTTTCGGGAAGTGTAGTCGTTGATGAGCACAATACCAGCGGGTTTCAAACAGGTACTGAAAAGCCACTGGTGGCCATTTTTACCTATCATAACATGGCGGGCGAAAAAGCAGGTACGAATAATTTTCAAACACAGGGAATTGCCTACAGCCTGGATAAAGGAAGAACATGGAAAAAATACTGGAGTAACCCCATTATCAAAAACCCCGGTATAAAAGATTTTCGTGATCCTAAAGTGAGCTGGCATGCAGTTTCTAAAAAATGGATCATGACCATGGCCGCTGGAAACGAGATCCGGTTTTACCAGTCGGCCAATTTAAAAGATTGGCAATTATCCGGCAGATTCGGAAATGACGAAGGGAACCATGGTGGTGTTTGGGAATGCCCGGATCTTTTTGAAATGAAGATTGCTGGCAGTCAGCAAACGAAATGGGTATTACTCGTAAGCATTGGCAACGGGGCTCCAAACGGCGGCAGTGGCACACAATATTTTATTGGTGATTTTAACGGGAAAACATTTCAAAACAGCAACACAAAACAAACACAGTTATGGCTTGACTATGGTTGCGATAATTATGCCGGCGTTACCTGGAGCAATGTCGCCGCAGGCAGAAGGCTATTTTTAGGCTGGATGAGTAACTGGCAATATGCACAAACCGTACCCACGCAAACTTGGCGGAGTGCCATGACATTGCCGAGGGAAATTAGTTTGCAACAAACAGCTGATGGTATCCGGTTATTCACAAACCCGGTTAAAGAATTAGAAAAGCTCAGAAGCGGTAATCACGAGATTACTGCTGAAAACAAGACAGCTTACCCTTTTTCATTAGGCGAAATGGAACTGACAGTTGATCTGGAAAAAACCAGTATCGCGGATTTTGGTATTGAAATTTTTAATTCTAAAAATGAAAAAATCCGGGTGGGTTTCAATAAGACCGCCAATCAATATTATATAGATCGAATAAAAAGTGGTGACGTATCTTTTTCAAAAGTATTTGCTGCCAAACATATCGCACCGAGGTTAGTAAAAGATAAAAAACTAACCATGCATTTGTTCATAGATCATTCTTCGGTAGAATTATTTGCAGATGGGGGGAGTGTGGCTATGACAGATATTTTTTTCCCGTCTGAAAAATTTAATTCCATTCAACTGTACCCAAAAAATAAAAATGCTGACGTTATTAAAGGCACATTATACAAATTGACATCTATTTGGAGATGATCGTATCGTATACCGGAATGCAGAAACACTATTATATTTAAAAACTTGAAAACATTCGTTTGCAGGTTTTTTATTTTTGGTGGCCTCGTCAGGAATCGAACCTGAATCTGGAGCTTCGGAAACTCTTATACTATCCATTGTACGACGAGGCCAGAAATTTCACATAAAGTCGCCAAAAGGCAAAGGCACCTATCCGTTCTTTTGCGGCTTTGCTCCTTATGCGTGTTTGCGTGAAAAAATTCTTAATCGCTGCAAAAATAATAGAACCAAGCTATTGTTGTTTCAATTCTTTAAATAAACGTTCTGTATCTTCTTTTTTACATAGTTCCGTACCTGAATTCATAGTTGCTGCGGTACCACCGGCTACACCATAGCGCAAAACATCATGCAAATCCCGGTTTTGCGACAAAGCCAGCACCATTGCCCCCACCATACTATCACCTGCGCCCACCGTGCTGTGTACCATTACATTGGGTGACTTTACCAGAAACTGCTTGTCGTTGGTTATCAGCATAGCCCCATTGGCACCCATAGACACTACTATTATTTCACAGCCACCTGCTGCTATTATACTCCTTGCTGCCGTAACGATTTCTTCATTCACTAATTTTTCTTTACCATACAAATTACTCAGTTCACCCAGGTTGGGTTTGATCAGGAATACCCCTTCTTTTACGGCATGTTGCAAAGCTTTCCCTGAAGTATCAACAATTAACTTTGCATTTTTTTGTTTGGCAATCACAGCCAATCGTCCAAAAATATCTACAGGCACTCCGGGAGGAAGGCTGCCACTGGCAACAATATACGCTACGTCGCTTTGATCTTTCATATACGCCAATACCTGTTCCCATTCAGGTTCATATACATCCGGACCTTGCATACCAAAGCGGTATTGAAGATTAGAAGATGCATCTACTACTACAAAATTTTCACGGGTATCGCCATGTATAGGCAAGGCAACCGACGGGATATGTTCAATAGCTATTAAAGATTCAAATTGTTTACCTGTATAACCACCCGACAGATAAACAGCTTTGCTGCTGCCACCCAATTTATGAATGGTCCTCGATACATTGATACCCCCGCCACCCGGCTCTACTTTAGCATGGGTGCACCGTAATTTTTTTTCAGGAACGAGTTCGGGGATGTAGATACTTTTATCCAAAGCAGGGTTCAGGGTGAGGGTAATGATTTTTTTCATTGGTTTTTTTCTTAATAAAACTTTGCATCAAGGTGACTTTACGGTAAATTTTAACCACGAAGGCGCGAAGACACAAGGTAACACTAAGGCTTTATCTGATTAACTCCTGCAAGGCTGCGGGCAAAAAAATGCCACTGGGAACACTTCGCATGATTTGCAGATCTTCACGAAGATTACTTTCATTATCGAGGAAACGTAAAACGCGCCGGGGAGGATTTTTTTGAAAAATCCGGGAAAAAATCTCATCCCCATTCATCTTTCGGTTGTGCAGCACATTGAGTAAAACACTGTCGTACAGGTGAAACTTCTTATCAGTCCATGTTACTGGTAAAGAAAGCTGTTTACCTGTTACTAATGATTCTATAATCTGCGTCGCCCTTTTTTGTATGAACTGAAAAACATATCCACTGCTCCCCTTTGCCTGCCCACCCGCAATACCCGTATATAATACCCTTCCCTCCGGCGAGGGAAATTGCATATTGGTCATGGGTATTACGCCAAACTCTTCATGTATAATTGTATAATCTGTTATGTGCAAATAAGAAGATATATACTCACGCAATGCAGTTTCATATTCCTCCTTTTCTAAAAGTGATTCGGTGAACAGGGTATACTCAACCAGGGCGCTTGTTGATGATGTTGGCATCAGGTATATGAAAGTAGTTCCGTGTTTTTGACTCACCCTGAAATCCATAAACGTAGCCAGTGCAGGATCAAAATGGGGTTCTTTCGTTTCTATTACCCAGCCCTTAAAGTGCTGTCGCAAATAATATTTTCCTTTCGGAACTTTAGGTTGTTCAAACAAAATACTGTTGAAAATATAGTCGGCCGTAAATGATTTTGATTCCAATTCAACGGTTGCCATATTTTTATTGCTATTGACTGATTTTACTATCTCATATCGCCATTCAATATTTGTTCGGCTATCAGATGCCTCCTTCACATATGAATACAGGTCTATGCCCTGTATCATTTTATATTGATAAGGTGAAAGGTCAAGTATGGAGGAATACCTACCAGAAAAGAAATTTACGCGCGCCCATTGGTGGTGAATGATCGGTTCGAAGATACCCGGTTCTTTTTCCCAGAAACACCAGGTGCGGTCGTTGGTTATTTTTTTTGATTGATCAATGACGAGTATTTTCTTGTCGTCGAAAAAAGGATGTTGCAGCATACGCATCAACAAACTTAATCCTGCACATCCGGCACCGGTGATGATATAGTTGTAATGGTTAGGCAACTGTTTATGGTAGTTATTTATTTCTCCTGTATCTGCTCGTCACGTTTTACTTTATCCCAGTATTTTTTTGCTACGATCAGCATACCAAAACTCTCTCCCTCCTGTTTATCCAAATGCTTATGGTGCATCTTATGGCCCCAACGGATGGCTTTTATATAGCGGTTATTACTGCGGGTAAATAATTTAAAGCGCTGGTGTATGATAATCTCATGCACCACAAAATACGCAACGCCATACAAAGTAATACCCACACCAATGCTTACCACCCAATATGCCAGGTTCATACTACCCAGCATAATACATAACCAGCTGGGTATTGCGAAAATGAAAAAGAAAGCATCGTTCTTTTCAAAAAACCCGGAGCCTTTCTGATGATGGTCTTCGTGCAGGTACCACAAAAAACCGTGCATTACAAACCGATGGGTTAGCCAGGTAATGCCCTCCATGATACAAAATGTAGCCAGGGTGATAAAGAAATAGATCATATTACAAATACGTTCGAAGTGCCAGGAAAAATAATAACTGAATAATTAACAAATGTACAGCGAAATAGTTGGGCTTGGTAAAGGAACACCACCGGTACACAACCAATAACAAGCCACTAATTATAAGCCAGCACAGGTAATTATAAAAGGGTATGTTACTGCTTTGCCATTGCCAGAAACCCAGTTTCATGGCTACGGGTTCCATTACCCAATCGAAAAATGTAGCCAGCAGGGCTCCATCAATCACCAATGATATACCGGCAATAAGAGGGGATAATGTAGAACTCTCTTTTTCAAATTTCTTTGAAAACCATTGCTGCATTTGAACCATAACAGAGCCGCTGCAAAATATAATGATGAACCAGTTTATCCCTATCAGCCAGGGAACGCCGTTAAATTTGGCGCCTAAAACAGTTCCATATTTGTATTCGCCAAAAAGTTTGCCGGTGTTAACACCAATCATTTCTGTGGCCATACCTGTTATAAAAGCAAGGCCAACGAACAAAGCAAACCCTGCATTTTTTTGTGGCTGGTTCCATATCAATAAAGCTGCCATCAGGCAGAGGTTAAACGGGGTATTTTGTATGAACCAATCTTTATAAGGTGTAAATAAAATACCTATCAATCCACATACATGAAAGAGGAAGGCGAGAGAAGTAGCGATATTTTTTTTGGAGAATTTCATTAATACATATGTGGGGTGGTTATTTATTTTTTACGGCCGCAGATTATCCCGGATTTTATTGCCTGCGCTATTAATCTTCCTGGTGATAAAATTATCGGGGTCTTTTATTTTTTTCTGTTATCGTCCATCACTATTTCACTCATGATCTTTGCGCTTTTTAAACATAAAGGTATGCCACCACCGGGGTGTACACTCCCACCTACAAAATACAGACCTTTCAGTGCTCCGGTAAAATTGGCATGTCGCAAAAAAGCGGCCATTTTCGAATTGGAACTGGTTCCGTATAAGGATCCCATATATGAAGTTGTTTTTGATTCTATTATTACGGGATCCATAACCTCTTCCAATTCTATCAAAGATTCTATATCGGTTTGTAACAGCCGGTTCAGTTTTTGAATGATGGCAGAACGATATTTTTCCCGGTAAGCTTCCCAATCCTGTCCGGTATTTGCAGGTGCATTTACCATTACAAACCAATTCTCTTTTCCCTCCGGTGCCTGCAAACCTGTTTCACATTTGCTGGTAATATTAATATAGATAGTAGGATCATGATACATTTTTTTCAACCTGAAAAGATGGTCAAATTCCGCATCATAATCTTTCGCGAAAAAAATATTGTGCAGGCCCAGTTCAGCAAACTCTTTTTTTATTCCCCAATAAAATACCAGGGCACTGCTGCTTCGTTCCTGTTTCAATATTTTATTTGCTTTTTGCGGGTCGTTCAGAAGTTTTTTGTAAGTAAAAAAAATATCCATATTGCTTACGATTATTTTTGCAAAAAAATTTTCGCCATTCACCACTACTCCCATTACCTTTTTCTCTTTTCTGATAATTCTTTCAACAGGTGAATTAAACTGAAACTGTACCCCTTTCCTAATCGCAAGCCGGTACAAAGCATGGGTAATACTGATCATACCGCCTTTGGGATAAAAAACGCCCTCATTATGTTCCAGGTGCGGAATCAAGCTCAACATACCCGGGGCTTTATAAGGATTACTTCCATTGTAGGTTGCATAACGGTTAAATAACTGAACCGTTTTAGGGTTTTTAAATTGCGCTTTATTTACCTGGTGCATCGAACGAAACAGGTACGGCCACCGGGTAGCAGAAAGGGCCTGAAATATCCGTGCCTTCCATAAAGTGCTTTTTTTGTGTAGTGAATAATTGAGGAAGATGTTACCGATATGGGTATAGATTTTTTTTGATCTCTTCAAATATGCGAAAAGGCTGCCCGCCGATTCACCGTTTTTGAGTACCAGTTCTTTCTCAAATAGATCAATATCGCTATATGCATTAATCACCGTACCATCTTCATAAAAATAATTACAGGAAACCGGTAAGGTTTGGTATTGAAAATAATCTGCCATCGGTTCGCCGGCCAGGGCAAAAAGTTCTTCGATGTTTTGTGGCTGGGTAAACAGGCTGGGGCCCGCATCAAAATGATAGCCGTCCTTTTCAAAATCACTTAGTTTACCTCCCGGATAGCTGTTTTTTTCAAATACCGTTACTTCCATACCCTGCACAACCAAACGAATGGATGCTGCCAGTCCTGCCACACCGGCACCGATAATAATTGCTTTTTGGGAGTCCTGCATATATGCGCAGAAGGTAAGTGAAATTTTAATAAAGCGGAATATAAAAGTGTGCTAATGAATGGTATCCGTTTGCTGCCACTATTTTTAACCTGCCTTATTTTTCCACCAGTCCATCACTTTGGGAAAAGCGATGTGAAACCAAACAGTAAATGATTCGGGATGTAATTTTATTCGTTCTTCAATAGCCCCCATGGGCCAGTAAGCATATTCCCCCACTTCTTTAGGGTCGGGTTCTATTTTACCATCATATTTACCTACAAATACATGATCAAATTCATGTTCTGTAAGGCCATTGGCAAACCCGGCTTTATACACAAAATCAAAAACTTTTTTAACCGGTGTTGTAAAACCCATTTCTTCCTGCAATCTTCTCAATGCGGCTGCATTCGTATCCTCGCCCGGACGGGGGTGACTGCAACAGCTATTCGTCCACAAACCGGCACTGTGGTATTTAGTTCGCGCCCGTTGCTGCAAAAGCATCTCATCTTTCGAATTAAATATAAACACACTGAAAGCTCTGTGTAAAACAGCTTTTTCATGGGCTTCCATTTTGCCGATGGTTCCGGTTGCCACATCTTTTTCATCTACCAGTATTACTTGTTCCATGTAATAAAAATAATAAGATATGCCATTACAGCAAATTTAACTGGCTCCTCACACCTGCTTTGGCAAGAATAAAAAATTTTCCATAGTCAGGTATCCGTATACGGTCGTCGAGGATATTCTGCGGCGGTATTCTTTTTATTTTCCTGAAAAGTGAGAGATAATATTTGTATGCCACATATACCCCAAATCTTGCTTTTACAGGCAATTTCAACACGCCTTCGTATGCATGATCAAAATCTTTTTGTATATCCGCCTCTATAGATTCTTTATCGGCCGCTGTAAAGTTTCTGAAATCACAACCGGGAAAATAAACACGCTCCAATCCTTCATAATCGGCTTTCAGGTCGCGCAGAAAGTTTACTTTTTGAAAAGCGGCACCTAAACTACGGGCATAAGGTTTCAGCGATTCGTATAAAGATCCGTTTCCTTCACAAAATACAAAAAGGCACATTAGTCCTACTACTTCTGCGCTGCCGTAAATATATTCTTCATACCCGGCCCTGTCATATTTACGTTTATCAAGATCCAGCTGCATACTGTATAAGAAGGCATCAATCAGCGATCTGTCAATACCAAATTCATGAACGGTGAGTTGGAAACTATGTAAAATAGGGTTAAGGCTGATACCTTTTTCAATTGCATCATAGCTTGACTGTTTGAATTCGTCCAGCAAAGCCGACTTATCATATTCATGGAATGTATCTACGATCTCATCCGCAAAACGAACAAACCCGTAAATATTAAAGATCGGATTCCTCAGATCTTTATGCAAAAGTTTAATGGCCGATGAAAAACTGGTGCTGTATTTCTCAGTCGTAATTCTGCTGCATTCCTGGCTCACTTCATGAAACAGGTTCATCATGGTAGTATATAATTTAGTGTTATTAGCATTGGTTCTTTATTCAACTGATGTTGCGTCGCAAACTTGTGACTTATTTTGTGAATGGTGAGTCGTGAATAGTGAGTAATCAGGCATAAACTCACAACTCCCTACTCACAACTCCCTACTCACTATTCACAACCCATATCCTTTCAATACTTCCCCCGCCACTACTTCTCCACTTATTAAACTCGGCGGCACACCCGGACCGGGAACGGTTAGCTGGCCGGTGTAAAAAAGGTTTTTTACTTTTTTACTCCTGCAGGCCGGTTTTAAAACAGCTGTTTGCCGTAAAGTGTTCGCCAAACCGTAAGCATTTCCTTTAAAAGCATTGTATTCATGTACGAAATCGGCCTGTGCAAAGGATTTCTTGTAAATAATAAATTCTTTGATCCCCACACCCAGGTATTTTTCCATGCGTGTAATGATCATTTCAAAATACCTATCCCTGAGTTCTTCCGTATCATTTTCCAGTCCTGCAGCTACCGGTATCAATAAAAATAAGTTCTCACAGCCTTCCGGTGCCACGGAATCATCAGTTACTGAAGTGGCACTTACATAAAAAAGCGGATCTGTGGGCCATTTTTTACTGGTATAAATTTCTTTTCCGTGTACAGCAAAAGAGGTATCAAAAAATAAAGAATGGTGTAAAATGCCAGGTATTTTTTTATTCAATCCAACATAGTACAATAAACAACCGGGGGCCATTACCCTTTTATCCCAATAAGATGGTGAATAGCTTCGATATTTTTTCGGCAATAAAGCTGTTTCAATATGGTGATAATCTGCACCGCCAATTACCACATCTGCTTCATAAACCATTTCTTCATTCGTTACTGAACGGGATACGACTTTTTTTGCAACAGCATTATCAATCACAATCTCCTGTACATCCTGTTCAAAATGAAAATGAACACCCAGTTCAATTGCCAGGTCATACATCCCTTTTACAATGCTATACATGCCGCCTTTCGGATACCAGGTGCCGCCTTTTATATCGGCGTAATTCATCAAGCTATATAAAGCCGGTGTGTGTTCAGGTAGCGCACCAAGAAATAAAACCGGGAACTCAATCAGTTCAACCAGTTTTGGGTTTGAAAAATATTTTACCACGTGCGAACGCATTGAACTAAAAACATCAAGGCGAAAAATTCCTTTTATTAGGTCCCAATCTGCGAATTCGGTCAGTGACCGGCCTGGTTTAAAAACCAATTTTTCTATACCTGCTTTATATTTAAAGGCCGCTTCTTCTAAAAACCGTTCTAATTCACGACCACTGCCTGGCTCTATTGAATTAAACAACTTTTTTAAAGCGGTAAAATCTGCCGGGATATCCATTGGCCCATCTTTCCAGTATACCCGGTAAGAGGGGTCAAGTCTTTCCAGTTGGTAATAATTTGAAACAGACTTCCCGAATTGTTGAAAGAACCTTTCAAACACATCCGGCATCCAGTACCAACTCGGACCCATATCGAATGTAAAACCATTTGCTTTCATTTGCCTTGCACGTCCACCAGGGGTTTTGTGCTTTTCCAAAACAGTTACTTCCCAACCGGCTTTTGCCATGAATGATGCAGCCGAAAGGCCCGCGAAACCGCTCCCGATAATAATAATTTTCTTGCTCAATAATTTATGTCAGAAAGTTAAATGAAATAGTTCAATAACGTTGGATCTGTGTCTTTAACAATTTACGGGCAAAGTGGATACGGCTTTTGATAGTACCTAACGGCTCACTCAACATATCAGCTATTTCATGGTATTTGAAACCATCGAAATATAAAAGAAACGGGTTCCTGAAAATTTCTGGCAGGTGATAAAGGGCTTTTTGCACTTCCTTCAGATTAATACCTGCAATAGCTTCATTAGCAACCCCTGTTTGATTAAGGTTGAGCAGATATTCGTTGGGGGTACTGTCGAATATGGTACTTTGTTTAGATTTTCTGCGGTAATTATTAATGAAAATATTACGCATGATCGTGTATAACCATGCTTTAATATTCGTGCCCACATTGTATTTTTCTTTGTTGGCTAAAGCACGGTATAGGGTTTCCTGTATCAGGTCTTTTGCGGCCTCATTATCGCGGGTAAGGGTAATTGCAAAAGGCTTTAAAAACTCTGTATTGCTCAACAAAAGCTGGTTAAATTCTAAAGTGGACATATATTATTGTTTAAGAATTGATACCGTAAAGCTAAACAAAATATATCTCTTCTGCCAAATTTTTGTTTAACATTCAATAGCGAAAAGTAAAACAAACAATATCAGGGGTTTACGGCTTTCGAATACTTTATATACGAGGTTTAGCAGGTTTTGGATATACTTATTCTTACTTTTTTAGGTAAGAATGCGGCAGGTTATACCATTACAGGCAACTGATATACACGCAAAGTGAATGGGTATACCTTACTCTGCAATCGTGGCGCATGTTTTTTTTAAAGTAACAGCTATAAGTGTTAGTAAAAAATCACCCTAATGTGGTTACATACTCCATTACTTCAGCAAGCGATTTCTTAAAGTTGAAATTGGCGGGTATCTTTTTTTTGTAGGATTGGGTAAGCAGGCCGGAAACAATGAAAGACCTGTCGGGCATGCGGTTATGGGCATTGATGAGGAATTTTTCAAAATTAAAGTTTGGGGCCACGGAAGTAAGGTGGGCGTAAAGAAAATCGGGGGTTTTTAATTTGGCAATATATTCCACATCTTTAATCGGCACATTGGTACCCAGATACAACACTTTTATACCCCGGCTTTTTAACAGATAATGAACAAACAGGAGAGCCAGTTCATGGTGTTCACCTTCAGGAAGGAATAACAAAGCGGTTTCTGTAGGTTTAAGATGATTTTTTATACTATCAATTCCAACAATTAATTTCTGCCGGATGGCGTTGCTGACAAGGTGTTCCTGCGCCGGGTTAATGTGGTTTGTCATCCATAAAATACCAATACGCTGCAGGAAAGGAAAAATGATCTGGATGATTGTTTTCTCAATGCCCTTAGCCCGGATATGGGCGTCCATTACTTCTTCAAATTCTTCCATTTTCAGGTCAACCATACAACGGATCAGTTCATTAACGAGCCTTTCCTGTTGCGCCTCCACCTGTGATAAGGAGAGAATTTTTTCATTCATCTCTTCAGATGACATCCTGTCTATATGTGAAATCTTGTACCCGTATTTATTAAGCAGGGCAATATTCAGAATCGTTTGTAATTCATTATTGGTATAGTAACGGATATTTGTTTCGGTACGCTGCGGGTTGAGAAATGAGTACCGCTGTTCCCATATCCTGATGGTATGCGCTTTAATGCCGGATAAATTTTCTAGGTCTTTTATGGTGAAGGCGTTCATAAAATCGTTAACAGTGTTAAACATTTTTTGTTTAACCCATTGTGCTAAAATTTATTTTTTACAAGGAGCCACTTTTCAGGGAAGACCGCTAAACGTTGATCGAGAAATAAGCTCATTAGCAAAAAGCCGGTTTAAAGCTTTATCCTCCGCAAATAGTCGCCATAGCCGCTTTTGGCATATTTATCAGCCAGGGATAAAAGCCCTGATTGGTCAATATAACCCATACGGTAAGCTACTTCTTCTATGCAGCCGATTTTCTGGCTTTGCCTTTTTTCAATTACGCGAACAAATTCGCAGGCATCTGCGAATGAGTCAAATGTGCCGGTATCCAGCCAGGCTGTTCCCCGGTTCATGATCCCCACTTTTAACTTTCCCTGCCTGAGGTACTCCCGGTTAACATCGGTAATCTCGTATTCGCCGCGGGAGGATGGTTTCATATTTTTGGCAATTTCTACCACGCTATTATCATAAAAATATAAACCCGGCACCGCATAATTTGATTTGGGTGCCTTTGGCTTTTCTTCAATAGATATGGCATTCAGTTTACTATCAAATTCAACTACCCCATACCGCTCTGGATCGTTTACTTCATATGCAAATACAGCAGCACCCTCTATCTCATTAAACGACTGCACCAGTTTGCTAAACCCTGCCCCATAAAATATATTATCGCCAAGGATCAATGCTACTTTATCGGTGCCGATAAATTTTTCGCCTATCACAAATGCCTGCGCCAGGCCATTAGGCACTTCCTGTACCGCATACGAAAAATGACAGCCCAATTCAGCCCCATCGCCTAATAAACGTTGAAACTGCAAAGTATCTTCCGGTGTGGTAATAATCAACACTTCATTAATACCGGCAAGCATTAACACCGAAAGCGGATAATAAATCATCGGCTTATCATACACAGGCATCAATTGTTTACTGATACCTTTTGTTATCGGGTACAACCTTGTACCGGAGCCACCCGCCAGGATAATGCCTTTCATACATTAAAAATTTAAAGTGTTAGCAATTTCTTTCAGGGTTGGAAGCATGGTATCTTTTTCTGACAGCAATAGATCTTTCTGTTCCAACTTCCAATTAATTGCCAGGTCGGGGTCATTAAAAATTATCCCCCCTTCCGAGGCTTTATTATAAAAGTTATCGCATTTATAAAAAAATACTGCCTTATCGCTCAATACCAGAAAACCATGCGCGAATCCGCGCGGAACGAAAAGTTGTGTGTGACTGTTGCCAGATAACTCTACAGCCAGGTGTTGGCCATAAGTAGCAGAAGCCTTTCGAAGATCAAGCACTACATCCAATACCCGGCCTTCCAATACACGTACCAATTTCGCCTGTGCGAATTCGCCGTGTTGAAAATGCAAACCCCGCAATACCCCTTTTTGTGAGCTTGATTGGTTATCCTGCACAAAATCTATGTTCATTCCTGTTTTTTCTAGGAAGGTATTTTTATTAAAACTCTCAAAAAAATAACCACGGTGATCCCCGAAAAAAGTATCGTGAATCAAATAGCATCCTTCAAGATTTGTTTTTTCAACCTCCATAATTATCTGTTGTTATACATCGATTGGTAATAGTTTTGATAAGACCCGCTGGTCACATTTTGTAACCATTCCGTGTTATTTAAATACCAATCAATGGTTTCACTTAATCCTTCTTCAAATGTTACAGTTGGCTTCCAACCCAGTTCTTTATTAATTTTAGCAGCATCAATTGCATAACGCCTGTCGTGGCCCGGCCTGTCTTTTACGTAAGTGATCAATTTTTCACTATACCCTTTTTCCCGGCCTAATTTATCGTCCATTAATGTACACAATAATTTTACCAGGTCAATATTCCTCCATTCATTAAACCCGCCGATATTATAGGTTTCCCCGTTTCCACCTTTGTGAAATATAAGGTCAATGGCCAGTGCATGGTCTTTTACAAACAGCCAGTCCCGGGTATACAGGCCGTCGCCATATACCGGCAAAGGTTTTTCATTGATGATATTATTAATAAAAAGGGGGATCAATTTTTCCGGAAAATGATAGGGCCCGTAATTATTAGAGCAGTTGGATACGATAGTCTGCATATCATATGTTTCGCGGTAAGCCCTTACAAAATGATCTGAGGAAGCTTTACTTGCCGAATATGGTGAGTTAGGATCATAGGCAGTTGTTTCAGTAAAGAAACCGGTTTCGCCCAGGCTGCCATACACTTCATCCGTTGAAATATGATAGAACCGATGTTTTGAATAATCAGTTTTCCATTTATTCCGCGCGGTATTTAACAGGTGTACCGTACCGATAATATTGGTATATACAAAATCCAGCGGTGACACAATGGAACGGTCCACATGCGATTCGGCGGCCAGATGAATAACATCTGTTACCTGGTATTGATCGAATGTATTTGCCAACGCTTCGGCATCCAGTATGTTTACTTTGGCAAAGTGGTAATTGGATTTTTTGTCAATATCCTGAAGGTTTTCCAGGTTACCGGCATAGGTCAGTGCATCAAGGTTTATAATTGTATATTCAGGGTATGTATTCACGAACAACCTAACCACATGTGAGCCGATAAACCCGGCACCACCGGTAATCAATATATTTCTACGCATAATTTAAAAAATAAAATTACTTACCTGCCAAAGTAACAATAAATCTACCCAGCAGACAACATTATGAGGAGATCATAAACAGATTTTGGCAAATATTAGGATTTATCTTCACGCAAATACAATCTTCTATCGTGTGTGGATTTATTTTAGAGGTATTGGCCTTACAAATACCAGGAGAATATCCTGCTATCTTTCTTATCTTCATAAGCACAACTACTTGCCATGAACCAACGCTATTATTCTTTAGATGTTTTCAGAGGCGCAACCGTTGCCCTGATGATACTGGTTAATAATCCCGGAACCTGGGCACATATTTATTCTCCACTGGAGCATGCTGCCTGGCATGGTTGTACACCTACCGACCTCGTTTTTCCTTTTTTCTTATTTGCCGTTGGAAATGCCATGGCTTTTGTAATGCCCCGTTTCGAACAGGCCGGCCCGGCAGTATTCTGGAAGAAAGTGATCAAAAGGACATTACTCATTTTTGCCATTGGTATTTTTCTTAACTGGAGTCCTTTCATCAGGTGGGATGGTGAAAATATTGCCTGGAAAGTTTGGCATAACGTGCGGGTGTTTGGCGTTTTACAACGTATTGCCCTTTGTTACTTTTTTGCTTCCGTAATTGTGTATTATGCAAAAACAAGGGGTGCATTTGTTATCAGCGGGATCATGTTGCTGGCCTATTGGTTTATTTGCCTGTACGCAGGTGCCCCCGGCGATCCTTACAGTTTATCGGGATGGTTTGGCACACAAATAGATATTAACCTGTTAGGCCTTAGTCATATTTATAAAGGAGAAGGTGTTCCTTTTGATCCTGAAGGGCTGCCCAGCACCACCGCTGCTATTGTACAGGTTATTTTTGGTTTTTTTGTAGGACAATACATCCAGCAAAAGGGAAAAAGCTACGAAATGCTGTCGCATTTGTTCGTGGCAGGTTTAATATTATTTTTTACAGGTTATTGCTGGGATATGGTTTTCCCGGTAAACAAAAAAATATGGACAAGCAGTTATGTACTCTACACAACCGGCCTTGCCATTATGACCCTGGGTGTTTTGATATACCTGGTCGAATTCAAAGGAGCCAGAGGTGCATGGAGTAAATTCTTTGATGTATTTGGGAAGAACCCTTTGTTCATTTTTGTATTAAGCGGCTTCCTGCCAAGGGTACTGGCCATGTTAAGGTGGACAGATCATGTAACCCCGGAAGGAAAAAAAGTGTATACCACATTCTTTCCCTGGTTTTATGAACATGTTTGTAAGAATATAGCCACCGACCTACGTGGGGGTTCCTTATTTTATGCACTTTTTATGATTGCTATGTATTGGGCCATTGTTTATATACTGGATAAGAAGAAGATTTATATTAAAGTGTAAGCGTTAGGGGGTGCATATATAAACTCAACCGTTAACTCCGTCCTTTTCACTCCTAACTTATTTTTTTTGCGGGATTTCCTGCATATACGCCGGGCTCTGTGATATTTTTTGTCACTACAGCACCAGCACCAATAACAACATGCCCGCATATTGCAACCGGAAGTATGGTAGCATTACTGCCTATTGAAACATTGTTTCCGATGGTTGTTGGCTTCCATAATTTTTTATCGCCGGCAGGCTTGCCTTCATTAAAAGTATCGTTGGTAAACATTACTCCGTGGCCGATAAAGCAATCGTTTCCGATAGTAACCAGTTCGCAAATAAAACTATGTGATTGAATCTTGCAGTTACTGCCGATGATAACGCCTTTTTGTATTTCAACAAAGGGGCCAATAAAGCAATCATCGCCAATCGTGCATTCATATACATTACACGGCTCCACCAGGTTTACGTTTCTGCCGAAGCTAACATCTCGGATAGAAGAGGATGACGATTGATAAGGCATACTATTAATTTACTTTCAGTCTTTACGCCTTGTCAAGATTTTTTCTCACAAAAACAAAAAGGCGAATTTTATTAATGGTTATTATTTATTGATTGATAAATTCTCTCAATTATCTCTACTGTCTTCAGTCCCTCGAACGGGGTTGCATAAAATGGTTTTGCTTCCTGCAACGCACCTACGAGGTTTTGGTAAACTTTAGCATGGTTACTCATGGACCCTTTATATTCACCATAATCATTTGCCTCGCCGGAATCCCGGAAATTTTCCAGTTGCCCATTTTGAAAATCCTGGTATTCAATGGTGTTAAGGTATTCGCCACCAATTTTAACGATGCCCTTCTCTCCCAGAATAGTTAATGAGCCTTCCCGGTTTTTTTCAAAACTATTGATTGAAAAATTAATGGTACCAACGAGGCCATTCTCAAATTCGATGGCTGCCACCCCATTATCTTCAAAAGCTATCACATTGGTATGGGCTGAATTTTTTGAAATAGCATATACACTTTTGATATCGCCAAAAAACCAGTACAGCAAGTCTATAAAATGACTGAACTGTGTAAATAAAATCCCGCCATCCATCTCTTTCGAGCCCTTCCATGAATCTTTGTAATAGGCATTGCTCCGGTTCCAGAAACAAGTTAATTGAATACTGTACAGCTTTCCAAACATTTCATCATCCAATGCTTTTTTTACGGCCATCACAGGCTGGTTAAACCGGTTTTGTACCACCGTAAATAATTGTTTACCCGAATTTTCTGCTGCAATGATCATCTGCTTGCAGTCGCCCGATGTTAATGCCATCGGCTTTTCTACCAATATATGGCATCCATTTTTTAAAGCTAAAATCGATTGCTGCGCATGTATCCCGTTAGGTGTACAGATTACCACGACATCTATAGCAACACTTGCTGATAAAAGATCTTCTATTGAAATAAAACAAGGAATTCCGTACGCATCAGCCATTAATTTTGCTTTGCTTTCTATCACATCGCATACGGCTACCAATTCTCCATAAGTCAGGATATGCACCGCATGCCTTTCTGCAATTTTTCCGCACCCTATTATGGCGAACCTGATTTTGTTCATTTTAATGGATTAAATAAAGAGGGTTCCTGCGGCAAGGATACTTTCGGGTTTGCCAACATCTATCAATGCAGCGCCGGTATGATTATAGCAGGAAATTATATGCTCCTTTGCCAGATCAAGGTACACATCTACCATTGAAAATTTTCCTTGCTGTTTAATAAGGGGAAGAAGGGAACCGTTGATTACGTGAATACCGCTAAACGCTTTTTGAAAAAGAGGGCCTGCATTTTTTACTACTTTCAATTCACCTGTTTTTACATTTTCCCATCCGGATAGCATATTCTGCTGATCAAATAAAAAATACCGTGAAGTATTCCTGTCGCTCACTGCCAATGTGGCCATGGGTTGCATATGCTGGTGCTGTTCAATCATTTTTGAGAGAGACATATCCGTAAGTATATCAACATTCATCACCACAAAAAACGGCTCATTCTTAAAATACCAGGATGCTTTTTTTAAACCACCACCTGTTTCCAATACTGCATCCGTTTCATCAGAAATAGTTACCCAGCTGCCCCATCCTTTATTTTTATCAAGGATACTTATGATCTGATCTGCAAAATGATGTACGTTCACTATTACTTCACTAATGCCGTATTTTTGTAAGTACTCAATGTTCCGCTGCAATAAAGTCTTACCATTCACCACCGCCAAAGCTTTAGGATGATGATCAGTCCAGGGTTTTAACCGGGAGCCCAATCCTGCAGCAAAAATCATTGCTTTCATAATTTACATTATAATTCCTTTCGCCAATTCAGGCTATTGGTATGTTCTAATAACACTTTCACTTTATACTTATTCCGCAAGTGCCTGGCAGTTTGTTCTGCGGCATATACACTTCTGTGCTGGCCACCGGTGCATCCGAAGTTGATCATTAAATGACTGAAGCCTCGTTTTAAATAATCTTCCACAGTAATATCTATGAGATCCCATACACTGTTCAGGTATTCGTTCATTTTTGTACGTTGTTCTAAAAAATCCAGGACTGATTTATCTTTCCCGGTTAATATTTTGTATTCATCAAAGCGGCCCGGGTTTAAGATAGCGCGCATATCAAATACAAAACCGCCGCCATTTTCACTAGGGTCTGCCGGGATACCCTTTTTATAACTGAAACTATTTACTTCGATAACTAATTTAGTTTGTTCATTTGCCTGTGTGGGTTCAAATCGCTGTATCATTTCATCTGTTACCACCAGCCGTAATACACGATCAAATTCCGGTGTAACAATACCCACTCGTTTATCATCAATAAAAAATTTAAGGTTCCGCAATGCTAAGGGAATACTAGCCAGGAAATGCGCTTTGCGCTCAAACAATCCACGAAAGCCATAGGCACCCATTACCTGTAATAAACGGATCAATACGTATCCATTGTACTGACTTACAAATGTGATACGGTCTACCGGTCGTTCCAGTAATTTATCTACCTGGTCTATATAATAGACCAACAATGAATCTTTCCACTCTTCACTGAGTTCTGCTTTTGCCTGCCATAATAAAGAAGCCACATCGTATTGCAACGCACCTTTCATCCCTCCCTGGTAATCAATAAAATTTAACGCATCATCTTTTACAATAATATTCCGGCTCTGAAAATCGCGGAACATAAAATATTTATTTTCTGTCCGGGTTAAATAGGTGCTTAGTGCATCAAAATCATCCAGCATCGCCTGTTTATCATATGGCAGTTGCAGGGTATCCAGAAAATAGTATTTAAAATATAACAGGTCGCTCATAATAGCCTGCTTGCCAAATTCTTTAGCCGTGAGGCACCAATCGTAGTTTAATCCTTTATCACCCAATATCTGCACATGAGCCAGCTCTGCTAAACTTTTTTGAAACAGGCTATACGCATATTCACCATGCCCATGTTGTTCCAGTTTATTTAAAAGAGACTCCGTTCCCAGGTCCTGCTGGATATAGATCGTATCTTCTTCATTCACAGCCAATATCTGTGGCACAGGTAACCCGGCATTGAGAAAATGGCGGCTGAAATAAATAAAAGTTTGTGTTTCTTTCCGGTTAAGGTTATAGGTGGCAATACATGTTTCTTCGCCGGAATAAATGCGAAAATAAATTCGGTCGCTTCCGCTTTGGGGCAGTTTTTCGATCCTGGCAGGTTTGCCAGTGCCAATTGATTCAAATAATTTGCCAATGGCTTCAATCACTGCCTCCATGTTATTATCAGGTTTGAAGCGAAAATAAAGCTTAGCAATTGAAAGCCGACCATCATTTTCTTTTTAGATAAGAAACGGACCAGTATCGTGTTCAGTCCAGCTTTGGGTTTTCTTTAGCAAAAACTTAATGCTCTTTTAATCGGAACAAAGCAACAATAAGTATCTAAACCTTTGTTAAGGTGAGAAATACTCTTTACAGATCAACGTTGTAACATTAGCTTTACCAGCAAACTTTATACCACATGAGGACTATAGCGGCTGTTTCTTTATTCCTGTTGCTTTCTGCATTCACGACCTGGGAGACCAATTTTGACAAAGCCAAAATAAATGCCTCCCATAATCACGCTTATATTTTATTAAGTTTCTCGGGATCTGACTGGTGCGGGCCTTGTATTAAATTACACCATGATTTTTTTGAAAGTCCTGAGTTTACAAAATTTAGTGAAAACAATCTGGTACTGTTAAATGCAGATTTTCCCAGGCAAAAGAAAAACCAGTTACCCAAAACCTTACAGCAACAAAATGATAAACTGGCAGATACCTATAATGCAACTGGCAGTTTCCCGTTTACCGTGTTACTAAATGCCGATGGCAAACTTATGAAATCCTGGGATGGTATACCTAAAATGAGAGCAGAAGAATTTGTTGAGGACATAAAAAAAGCAATTAATGCAAGCAAATAATGTATTGACAAGGGAGTTGCCTGCATCATCACACATCTATCAGCGAAAAATGAAGCTGATGGGTAACCGTTTTGAAATAAGTGTTGTTGCTGATGCCGAACAATGGGCCAATGACCGCATTACAGATGCTGTTATTGAAATTAAAAGGATAGAAAAACTGCTGACCACATTTGATGATGACAGCCAGACCAATCTTATCAACAGGAATGCCGGCATCGTCCCCGTAAAAGTTGACAGGGAAGTCTTTACTATTATACAGCGCTCCATCTGTATTTCTCAATTAACACAAGGTGCATTCGATATCAGTTTTGGCTCGCTTGATAAGAAGTTTTGGAATTTTGACCAAACCATGACCAGCTTACCGGATGCAAAAAAAGCCAAACAATTGGTAAGACTTATTAACTACCGAAATATAATTCTCAATGAATCCGACTACACTGTTTTTTTGAAAGAAAGAGGTATGCGAATTGGATTTGGTGGTATTGGCAAAGGCTATGCTGCCGAATGTGCCAAACAGGTATTACAACAAAAAGGTGTGGTAAGCGGTATCGTAAATGCATCGGGCGACCTTACCGCATGGGGATACCAGCCTGACGGAAAACCCTGGACAATCGGCATTGCTGATCCCGATAATGCGCAACATGCTTTTTCACATCTCAACATTACCAATATGGCCATTGCCACTTCTGGTAATTATGAAAAATTCGCAATGATCAATGGCAAAAAATATTCCCATACCATTGATCCAAAAACAGGTTTCCCTATTACGGGTATTAAAAGTGTTACGATTATCAGTCCTAATGCAGAAATAGCCGATGCCATGGCTACACCGGTGATGATCATGGGCATTGCTGTTGGCCTTGATATGATTAACCAGATAAAAGGCCTGGGCTGTATAGTGATTGATGATAACAATAAAATTTTTACTTCCAAAAACATACAACTACAATGAGCAAAGAAAGTAAGCAGGCAAAGATTATGGGTATGGTTGCGGTAGGTATTGCAACTGCCACATTAATGGGTTCCTGCACATCGGTGAAAGAATACCAGAAGAGCCGTTTGAATGATGGCGAAATGGTTTTGGGCAATCGAAAAGTAGAAAAAACGGAACTCAGTTTCCAGTCTTACCGGGAGGGTGCTTCAGGTGCCAATGCAGGAAAAAGCGGCGGTGGCTGCGGCTGTAATTAATTATTCATGATGTAAAGTAATGCAATGAGAAAATTATCATTAACCGTTATTGGATTATATATTGGTATCCTGGCGGCCTTTTCGCAGCAAACTAAACCTGCGGCTGACACAGCTTATAAAAGCCGTAGTTTGAAAATAGAAGAAATCAATATTGTTTCGAGTTATTATACACAGGATGGAAATAATTCTGCGGTTACCGGTGGAACTGGTACAGAAAAACTAAACGATTTTTCGAATTCGTTTGAGCTTAAATTGCACAAGTGGGATAAAAAGAACAGGAAACATACGTATGATTTCGAATTGGGTGTAGACCATTATACATCTGCTTCTTCAGATATGATTGATCTGAAAGCCAATTCATCCGCGTCACACGCAGACACCCGTATATACCCTTCAGCTAACTGGACAGTTGAGAATGAACAAAAAGGAACCAGCTTTGGTGCTGGCGGATCTATCTCTTACGAATTCGACTATCTATCATTCGGTGCAAATGTAAACTTTTCGAAAAAAACAAAAAACAAGAGTGGTGAGTTCAGTGGAAAATTATTCACGTTTCTCGACAATCTTAAACTCATCTATCCTGTGGAGCTCCGAACGGGCAGCCTTATACCCCGTGGAGAAAATTACCCTACTGCCGCGCGAAACACATTCGGCACTTCATTTTCTTATTCGCAGATCATCAACCAGCGTTTACAGATAGCCTTTTTACTGGATGCTATTTACCAGGATGGTTACCTAGGACTTCCTTTTCACCGTGTTTTCTTTACTGACAATAGTGAAAAAGTAGAAACCTTACCAGGCAAACGATTTAAATTACCTGTTGGTTTCCGTGCTAATTATTTCTTTGGCGATCGTCTGGTGCTTCGGGGGTATTACCGGTATTACAAAGATGACTGGGGACTTGATGCGCATACATTTAATATAGAAACAGTTATTAAGTTTACGCCCTTTGTTTCAGTAACCCCTTTTTACCGTTATTACACACAGAATGCCGTGGATTATTTTGCGCCATACCAGGCACATAAGACAAATGACCAGTATTTTACAAGTAATTATGACCTGTCTAAATTTAACAGCCAATTCTATGGAGCTGGCATCAGGCTAACACCGCCCAAGGGTGTGTTTGGGTTAGACCATTTTAATATGTTGGAACTGCGGTATGGGCATTACACCAAGAATGTTGGTATGAATTCGGATATTATTTCGATGAACCTGCGGTTTAAATAATTTCATGCGCCACAGGTTCACTTTTTTTTTCGGCATTCATCTGTGAATCTGTGGTGCAAAATATCAGTATTCAATACTCCATTTCTGCACCATGCCTTATATCTGGCATTTCATCATAGGTTCTACCACCTAATTGACGGCCGGTTTTCTTTTTATTAACACCACCCCACTGTTTAAAAAAGAAGGCAATTTTTACTTTTTCACATTGCTGCTGGATATCCAATACCCAATCCACATCCATTGGTCTTGGCTTCCGGCCACTTTCTCCTCCAACAATTACCCAGTCAATATTCGTAAGGTTTAGATTAGGCAAAGGCCCGATTAAAGGTTCACAGGAAAGAAATTTAACTCTCGCATCTGTTTTCCGTAAATAATCGATACGCTTTACAACCCGTTCGTCTTCTACTGAAACACCCATCCAGATATTATGTGTCCAGTTAAGCTGTTTGTGATACTTGTAAAGAATATCTGCTCTTTTGGTAAGTACCTGGAAAGTATGTTGCGGATTATCATTCATTACTTTAAAAACTTTTTGTATAAACGACAA